>NZ_JAMYPB010000033.1:0-69731 GCF_040320135.1 Mesorhizobium sp. M0772
GCCGACCAGGCTGCCGGCATCAACATCGTTCGTCGTGCACTGCAGGCTCCGGCCCGTCAGATCGCTTCGAACGCAGGTGCTGAAGCTTCGATCGTTGCCGGCAAGATCCTCGACAACAAGGGCGCGACCTACGGCTACAACGCCCAGACCGGCGAGTATGGCGACATGATCGCCATGGGCATCGTCGACCCGGTCAAGGTCGTTCGCACCGCTCTCCAGGACGCGGCCTCGGTCGCCGGCCTGCTCGTCACCACCGAAGCCATGATCGCGGAGGCTCCCAAGAAGGAGTCGGCCGGCGGCGGCATGCCTGGCGGCATGGGCGGCGGCGGCATGGGCGGCATGGGCGGCATGGATTTCTAAGAATCCATAAAGCCGCCCATGAGCTAAAGTTGCTCAAGCCCGCAAGCGGGCTTGAGTGGCGGCATGGATTTCCAATCCGGCCAACCTGGCTTATGGATAAGGAAAGGGCGCCGAGAGGCGCCCTTTTTGTTTTAGAGACCAGTGTTAGTTAGGCCGCGCTCTCCGCCTGCCGCGCAACCTTGCCCGCAAGCACCGCCTGCTCGACGAATGCAGCCACCTCATCGGCCACCACCAGCACCGGTGCACGGTCGCGGGTGGCCCGCGCAATCACCATCAGCCCTTCCAGCGAGGATTCGATCAGCAGCGCCAAAGCGTGCGCGCGGCGTTCGGGCACCCCTGCCCTGACGAAGGCCTGTCGCAGCAAGCCGATCCATTGCTCGAAAGCCGATCGGCAGAGTTCCGCCAGTTCCGGCACATCGGTGGGTGAATCCAGCACCACCGGCGCGATGGGGCAACCCAGCGAAAAATCATTGTCCTCCAGCATGCGCCCGACCGACTGGTAGATGTGATGGACGGCCACTGCAGGATCGCTCTCGGCTGCCAGTGCTTCGCCCAGCCTTTTCGTGACGTCGGCAACGCTGTTGCGCGTCACCTCGATGACCAGTTGGTCCTTGCCGCCTGGGAAATGAAAATAGAGCGAGCCGCGCGGCGCCCCGCTGGCGCCCAGAATGTCGTTGAGCGAGGTGCCGTGATAGCCACGCTGCCTGAGCAACAGGCCTGTGGTCTCGAGTATGCGGGTGCGGGTGTCGTTGGCCATGTCAACCTCTGTCAGCAGTGACGCATTATAGGCCTTGCCAAGAATATGACAATCGGTCTATATAGTATGTAGATCAGTCTATATATATTGTTAAGGAGAGTGACATGCGCAGCTACCGTCTCGAAGGGTTTGGTGGAACCGAATCCCTGGCGATGCGCGACGAGGCGCGGACGGAACCGAAACCGCATGAGATCGTGGTGCGAGTCCGCGCCGCCTCGCTCAATCGGCGCGACACGATGATCCTTGGCGGCACCTATCCGTTGCCGCCGCGGCAAGGCATCGTGCCGCTGAGCGACGGCGCCGGTGACGTCGTCGCAATCGGCGATGCCGTTACCCGTTTTGCCGTCGGCGACCGCGTCACCGGCAGCTACTTCGCCCGCTGGATCGATGGCCGCATCAATGCCGGTCTGATCGACCAGCTCGGCTGTACGCTGGACGGCATGCTGACTGAGTTTGCCGTGCTCGACGAACAATGGGCGGCGCGACTGCCCGATCATCTGAGCTGGCACGAAGCGGCGACGCTGACCTGCGCCGGCGTGACGGCCTGGAACGCGGTGACCGGGACCCGGATTCCGAAGCCTGGTCAATGGGTTCTCACCATCGGTTCGGGTGGCGTTTCGCTGTTTGCTCTGCAGTTCGCCAAGTTGCTCGGCTGCCGGGTTGTCGCCATCACATCGCGCGCGGAGAAGGCCGACAGGCTGCGGGCGCTGGGCGCCGACCTCGTTGTCTCCAGCACCGACATACCGGAATGGGGCGGCTGGGCGCGCGAGCAGACAGGCGGCATCGACCTCGTCGTCGAAACCGGCGGCCCGGCCACCTTCGCGCAGTCGCTGATTGCCAGCACGCTTTATGGACACATCGTGCTGCTGACGCTGCAGGACGCCAGTGGCAGATCGATCGAGATGCCGGCAGCGCTTTATCAGCGCAGCCTCGCCACCATCAGCCGCCTGTTCGTCGGCAGCCGCAGCAATCTCGAGGCCATGCTGCGCGCCGTGTCCAGCATCGCCTCAAGCCCGTTATCGACAGGGTCTTCCCCTTTGCCGAAGCCCCCGAAGCGTACCGCCACTTCCAGCAGGGCGACGTGTTCGGGAAGGTTGTCATCGACTGCGCCTGACCCAATTGCCCGCTTTTCAACCCCGAATCAGGAGAACGACCATGACCATCCGTGAAGCTTCCGCAGAATGGCAAGGCACGCTGAAGGAAGGCGGCGGCCGTCTGCGGCTTGGCAGCGGCGTCTTCGAAGGCGCCTATTCCTTTCCGTCGCGGTTCGAGAATGGTCCGGGCACCAATCCCGAAGAGCTGATCGGGGCAGCACATGCCGGCTGCTTCTCGATGGCGCTGACCTTCATCCTCGGCCAGGAAGGCCACGTCGCCCGCACCATCCGCACCGTCGCCAAGGTGCATCTCGGCGCGACCGCCGCCGGGCCGACGATCACCCGCATCGAGCTCGAAACGGAGGCGGAGGTCACGGATCTCGCCGAAGACGAGTTCGAACGCCTGGCGCAGTCGGCCAAGGCGACTTGCCTCGTCTCGCGCGCCTTGGCCGGCGTGCCTCAGATCACCCTAAAGGCCGTGCTGGTCAAAGCCGTCAAAGATCAATGAAACCGGGAGAATATGATGAAACAGGAGCTTATCATGGACGCAGCCGGGAATGATTTGTCCCGGCAGACGGCCGAGATCATGCATCGCTTCAACGATGTGTTCCAGCTGCACGATCCGTCCGCGCTTGCCGAGTTGGTGGCGCAGGATTGCGTTATCGAAAACACCGTGCCGGCACCGGACGGCGCCCGCCATGCCGGCAAAGAGGCATGCATTGACCTATGGTCGGCGATCGCCACCCAGCCTGGCACGCGCTTCGACCTTGAGGAGACATTCGTCGCCGGCGAACGGGCGACGATCCGCTGGCGCTACTTCATGGCCGACGGCAACTCCATCCGCGGCGTCAACCTGATGCGTGTCGCGGACGGGCTGATCGTCGAGGCGATGGGTTACGTCAAGGGATAGAAGCGTTGTCACGGAGGTGGCGCAAAAGCGCGCAGGCAGTGAAACGGTGCTCACCAAACTGAGCGAACTGATGTTTGTCGACGTGTTGCGCCGTTACTTGGAATCGCTGCCGCCACAAACCACGGGATGGCTGGCTGGCCTGCGCGATCCAAACCTGGCGAGGGCACTGGCGCTGATCCACGACCGGCCGGCGCATAACTGGACGGTGGAGGCGCTGGCGAAGGACTCCGCGCTGTCGCGCAGCGTGCTCGCCGAACGCTTCACCAGGCTGGTCGGCATGCCGCCAATGCATTATCTCGCCAAATGGCGCATGCAGATCGCCTCGGAGCTGCTCAGCGCCGGCACCAGTAACATGGCCAGCATTGCCGCTGAAATCGGCTACGAATCCGAGGCAGCGTTCAGCCGCGCCTTCAAGAAGATGATCGGCCTTCCGCCCTCGGCCTGGCGTCTAGGCATCCGGACCGGATCCGGAACCGACGAAGAGTAGGCCGAGGCCTGGCAGCTCCTGTTCTATCGATCAGCCAGCGCCAGCTTGGCGCCAAGCATGACAAAGGCGCCGGCGAAGGTGCGGCGCATCCAGGTCAGCACCATCGGCCGCGACACGACATGGCTGCGGATCGAGGCCGCAAAGATGCCGTAAGCGACGAAGACGACGAAGGTCAGTAGCATGAAGACGCTCGAGAGTTCGAGCATCTTGGCAAATGCGTTCGGTTCGGTCGTGCTGACGAATTGCGGCAGGAAGGCAAAGAAGAAGATCGACAGCTTCGGGTTCAGGATGTTGATCAGGATACCGGAGGTGATGACCTTGGCTGCCGAGCGGGGTGCCGCGTTTTCATCGACGCTCAGGCCGCCCTTCTCGTTCAGCGTGTTCCAGGCCATGTAGAGGAGATAGGCGACGCCGAGATATTTCAGCGTCTCGAAGGCGACAGCACTTGTGTGCAGCAGCGCCGCCAGGCCGGTGATGGCGGCGGCCATATGCGGGATGATGCCAAGCGTGCAGCCGAATGCAGCAGTGATCGAGGCGCGCGCGCCTCGCGAAAGCCCGGCGCTCAGCGTGTAGAGAACGCCGGTGCCGGGCGAAGCCACGACGATCAGCGACGTCAACAGGAATTCGATGCTCATGGTTCCTCCAACGCCCTGCCCGTAGTGGAAGCTATCGGGGGATGTGGGATGAGGCAAGGTGGGCGTCGGCTAGATCGTTGGCATCCCGTGCGCCTTGCGCGCCATCAGGCAATCGTCGCCGCCAGGCATGCAGGCGTGGCAGACGTCCGGGCGGATCTCGTAGATGCCGCAGGCCGTGTGCTTGCCGATCTCGCCCGTAAGCGCCGAACAGCGGACGCCCTCGCAGCGCATCCCGGACAGGTCGGCGGACACGAACTTTTCCGGAATCCGGTCAAGTTGCGCATCGTCCTCGGTCGAGAAGCGCGGCCATTCGGCCGAGTAGGAGCAGCAGGCGCCGCAGCTCTGGCAATCGAAAACCGGCTGGCCGTCCTGTTTTGACGACCGGATATCCCTGGCGGCCAACGCGACCAGCCCAGGCGCTGCGAGATTGCGATCGGCTTGGTGCGGCAAGGCGCTATTTCTTCTTGCCTGCCTTGCCCTTGGGCGTGGCGGCTGGCGCCTCGAACAGATCGGTTGCCGACGGTTCGGCGGCCTTCGGCGCGGCAGCGGGCTTGGCCTGCTTTGCAGTGGCAGCAGCCGGCGCTGCCGGCTGGTCCTTGGTGGAAAACTTTATGGCCATGTCAGTCCTCGTCGGAAAAGCGGGATGATGGTGCGCGCGGATTGCGCAAGCGGCCGATCAGCGCCGAGACCGCCGTGATGTTCATTTCCTCGGGCGACCAGTTCCTCGCCTCGGCAATGTGGTGCGCCGCCAGTTCGCGATGCGTGCTGCCGCTATAGGCGGCATCCTGGTAGGTCACGCGCTCCTGGGTCTTTTTGTCCTCGCGGACATATTCGACCAGATAGTTCGGAGCTTCGGCACGGCCGCGCACGCCGACGCGCACCTGGGCATCGCCATGCGCGCGCTTGCAGCGCTCGAGCTTTTCCAGCACACGGCGGACATATTCGACCGGCTTGTCCAGGCCCGGGACCATGGACGCGATGGTCGCATCGGCATCGATCGGCGTCGGCGGTACGCGCTTGGTGGCCATCAGCGTTTGCCTGCCCGCTTCGGCAGCGCCGCAAGGACTGCGGCCGCTGCCATGTCGTCGGCTTCCTTTTCCTTGCGCAGTTCGCGCAAGCGCGCGGTCTTGGCTTCGCGCGCCTCGCTGACGGCATCACGCTCGGACAGGATGCGGTTGAGTGACATCGACTGGGTTTGCGTCTTGCTGAACAGCGAGCCGGCCTGGTCGGCGGTCTTGGATTGAGTGGTCAAAACTTTCTCCTGTCGGGAGCCTGGTGCCGATAGAGCGAGAGCGGTCTTCGATTTCGACCAAAGCAATACGGCAGCGGGGCAGTATGGGCGGTTCAGATTGCTGGAGCGTCCCTTAGCACGTTCCGGCCGGCGTGCGGCGCACTTTTAGCGGCACGACGCACAAAATGAAAAAGGCCAGGCACCGCCTGACCTTCCATGAAAGCGCCGCGCATCCAGTTGGATGCGCAAGGCGCTCCTTTCAGCCTTTCATCGGTGCCAGTACATCCGTGGTCACCGGAAGGCCGAATTCCTTATCAGGCCGCCTTCAACTGGTCGGCGGACATCTTGCCTGACTTGTTGTCGCGGGTCATCTCGTAGCCGAGCTTCTGGCCCTCGACGATATCACGCATGCCGGCGCGCTCTACGGCCGAGATGTGGACAAAAACGTCGGCGGAGCCGTCGTCAGGCTGAATAAAACCAAAACCTTTGGTGGCGTTGAACCATTTCACTGTGCCGGTGGCCATGAAGAACCCTTTCCCTGGCAAATATTCGTTCACCATCGTGCGACTGCACAACAGCGTTTTGTCTCGATTTTTGATGGGGAAGTTCGTCAAAGGCGCGCATCATGCGCGGATAACAAAAGTCGGTCAAACAAATATCGACATGTTTCTTATAGACTTCTTTTAGCGCCGAGTCAATTTCTGGTTTGGCCGGAGCCCAAATTCAACCTGAGGGTGCCTGAGGCATAAGCCTCAACTGACGAGGTGGCGGAGCTCAAGGCGTTCCAAAAAATATTCCACGCCCCGGAACCAATCGCAAGCCGGCGCATTTCCGTGGTGTCAGCAATTCAGAGAACAATCTCGGTAATGCTGGCAAAAGAACGCCTCCCGCACATTAAACGGTGCGAGAGGCGTTCTTGTATGTGCCGTTGTCTGACACAATTCCCAAGGGAAAACCGTTTCACATCCATAAACTTACGCTCGCCTACAGGATCGCGCTGATCAGCGGCAGGATCTCGTAGTGGAAACCGCGGCCGGAGCTCGACACCGGATCGCCGTCGGTGACCGCTCTTGCCTCGGCTTCGCTGCCGACACGCAGGATCAGCAGACCCCAAGGGCCGGCCGGGTCGGCGACCGGCCCGGCCAGGATCATGGTGTCCTCGGCAAGCTTGCCGCGCAGATAGTCGGCATGCCGGCCCATCAACTCCCTCTGCTCCTCCGTCAGGGTGAAGGCGAAGTCCGGCCGAGGCGGGATCAGCCGGCAGTGGAAGATTGTTGGCGCGGTAGTCTCACGCGGTCCATCATTGCTGGCCATCGGTCACTCACCGTGATGTCATTAGTGGTCCTATTCGTCCGGGCCGGGTTCCGGCCAAGTCTCCTTCGCTGCTTCCGCATACCAGTGCCGCATCGCCGGCGTTGCCAACACGGCGTCGACGTAGGCGCGCGTGTCGGGCGCGAGCTTGCCGCCATAGGTGTCGAAGCGGGTGACGACAGGTGCATACATGGCATCGGCCGCGGTGAAATGACCGAACAGGAAGGGGCCGCCCTTGCCGTATTGTTCCCGGCACTGGCGCCAGATCGTTTCGATGCGCGCGCGCTGCATTTCGCCTTCGGCGTCGAGCGGCTTGTGGCCCTTCGGCCGGCGCAAATTCATCGGCCAGCCATAGCGCACCTCGCGAAAGCCGGAATGCATCTCGGTCGCTACCGAGCGGGCCAGCGCTCGGGCGCCGATATCCTGAGGCCAAAGCTTTTTCTCCGGAAACAGGTCGGCGAGATATTCAAGGATGGCAAGGGTTTCCCAGACAATCCTGCCATTGTGATTCAACACTGGCACAAGGCCGGTGGGCGAGACTTTCGCCAGAGCGGCAAAGGTTTCGGGCGTGCGCAGGCGCACGAAACCTTCCTCGAACGGGATCTCCAGATGCTTCATCGCCACCCATGGCCTCAGCGACCAGGACGAAAAGCACTTGTTGGCGATGATGAGCGTAAATTCAGCCAAGGCGGTCTCCCCAAAATTTCGTCACACTAGTCACACGATACGACGCGGCAAAGCGTTTCGGCGACCATATAAGCGACCAGATGCGACGATGATCGCCGCCCAGGGAACCTAAGCCAAGCCGGCCCGTTTGCCTCCTGCGAATGAATCCCCGAATCCCAGGAGATGCAAAGATGGTGAACAAGGATCAGGTTGCCGGCGTGGCCAAGCAGGTCAAGGGCTCGGTCAAGGAGGCCGGCGGCAAGGCGACCGGCAACAGGCAGACCCAGGCCGAAGGCACGGCCGACAAGACCGCCGGCAAGGTGCAGAAGGTCTATGGCGACGTGAAGGACAAGATCAAAAAGGCGCTCTGATTCGATCTTGCAGGCAATGAGGAAGGCGGCTCAAGGCCGCCTTTTTCTTGTCAGAGGCTGAGGCTCTTGCTGAAGGCGCTGGTGAACTTGACCCCGCCCCGGTCGCCCGCCGCCTCGCCCAGCACCACGTCCATGCCGTCCCCGGTTACCCTCACCAGCGCGAAGCCACCCATATAGGCAGCCTTCGGCTTGAACAGGTCGAGGCCATCGCTGTTGTAGATCATAGGCACTTCGTGCTGATGGCCATGGAAGATGGCGATGACATTGTAGCCCTTCAGCGCCGCCAGCATCGCCTGGCGGTCGGCCTCGCTCCACCAGTGCGGCGCGCCTGCGCCGTCATCGTCATAGGTGCGCTTGGCCGGGTCCCAGCGCTCGACCGAGAAAGTGTCCCAGCCATAGTGCTGGAACAGGATGACGGGACGGCCATCCGCCGCGTAGGTCGCCAGATCCTGCTTCAGCCACGGCAGGCTGCTCACCGCGCCATGGCCGGTGTCGCCGGCAAAGCGGTGGGTCTGGACGAGATGCAGGCCGCCCCAGTCCCAGGAATAGCAGTCGGTGTCGACATCGTATTCGGTGGCCGGCACCGGGGGCTTGAAGAACACGCCGGGGCGGTGGTTGACCTCGACATAGTCGCGCAATTCACGCCGATACCAGTCGACATGGGGCGGCGAGCCATTCTGGTCGAGATCGTGGTTGCCGAGGCCGACATAGACCGGCATGTGCACGCGGTCCGGGCCGACGCCTTGTTGATAGCGCTGGCTGAACTGCAACAGTTGCGTGCCTTCGCTGGGCTCGGTGATCTGGCCGCCGCCATCGTCGGTGATGTCGCCGCCGACAACGAGGCCGAGCGGCGCATCGATGCGGCTGCCGGCCGAACGCAGGCGGGTTGCAACGCCATCGATCTCGACTGGCCATTGCCGGCCGGCCAAGCCATTGAGAACAGCGACATTGCGCAACAGCGCGGCATCGGTCTTGCCTTCCTCCAGGCAGTTGGGGCTGAGGCCGCTCGACATGCGGCAGGCATGGACGTCGGCGATGAACAGAAAGGTGGCGTCGATGGGCTGGATGCGCTTGCCGGTCTGGCCAAGCGCGGCGCGCGGCAGCATGCCAGCCATGGCAAGGCCGGCTGCCTGTGCGAGGAAATTGCGACGGGAGAGAACGAGCTTGCGATTCATGACCTGAAATTCAGCACAGCCGGCGCCCCACCGTCCAGTTGCCAGGAATGGCAGGTCGACACGGCACTGTGGCTCTGGCATTTCTTGGGTCATGCTGGCGCGCAGCAAATACAAGCAGAGGGGGAGGATTTCATGAGAGCCTTTTCGATAGGCGTGGTGCTGGCTGGGTTGCTGCCGGCGGCTGCGGTGCATGCCGCCGATTGTGTCGACGCAAAATCGGCCAAGGCCGGCTTCGTTCTGGAAATGCCCGGCGTCCGCAGCGAGTTTCGGCCGGTGGCCGGCGGCATGGTCTCCGTTGCCAACACCTACGAATCGCAATCGCCGCAGACACAGTTCCTGTTTGCCGGCCTGGTCGAAGTGTTTCGCGACAGCGATACCGGACGGGTGGCGACGATCCCGTTTTCCGATCTGCGAAAACTGTTTCCGCTGAAGACGGGAGCCAAGAGCACGATCGAATTCGTCGAGCTGTCGCCGAACAAGCAGCCGAAGAGCACCAAGACACTGAGCCTGGTCGTCAAGGGCAAGGAGACGTTCAGTGTCGGCGGCTGCAAATACAACGTGCTGGCGGTCACGGAGACCTTCAAGAACGGCGCCGGCGAAACGCTGGACACATTTACCGCGCTTTATGCGCCCGATCTGCAGGCGTCCCTCGCCCGGCGCTACGACGAAGGGACCAGCGCGGAATCGGTGAACGGTTACGAGACGATCAAGCCGCTTTCCGACTAGAACAGCGCAGTTCCGGCCTCAAGCTTTTCCCGGCCGCAGCAGGATCCTGCGACGCCGCTTCGCTCTGCTCGGGAATGGCGGCGTTGAGCTGCCCTGAAGTTCGGCCAGACAATCGCGCAGCACGCTGGCATCCTGTGCCGCCTTGGCCATCGACATGGCGCCGGAATAGGCGGCGATGGCGAGTGCCGCAAAGCGCTCGGGGTCGGTGCCCTGCTCCCTCCCCGACTGCTGGTCGGCTCGCACCTTGTCGGCAACCGCCTGACGCCATCCGGCAAAGATGCCGGCCAAAGCGGCGCGGAAATGCGGGTCAGCGAGCGACAGTTCATGCGCCAGATTGTTGAGCGGACAGCCGCGCACGAAGCCTTGCTGCTCAAGCTCGGTCGCCACCGCCTCGAACACCGCGCGCACGCCTTCGCGCGCCGAGCCTGCCGCCCGTACAGGGTTGATCCAGGTTTCATCGAGGGCCGCTGCCACGCGCTCCTCGATCACCGCGAGAGCTAGCGCCTTCTTCGTCGGGAAATGATGATGCAGCGCGCCGCCGCTGACGCCTGCGGTCGTCATCAACTCGCCAAGAGCGGATGCATGATAGCCACGCGCCTGGAACGACGCTTCGGCGACATCGAGCACCTTGTTGCGCAGCCCTTCGGGATCGTTGGTGCGTTTTCGCGGCGGCCCTTTCGGAGCCCGAGCAATCTCTGCTGACATTTGCCAACGATAGCAGATTGACAAAACAGGACAACAGGTCTGTTTTATAAACCGGATGATCATCCTGTTTTTTGGAGACGACACAATGACCGTACCCCTGAATGCGCCTGCGGCGGCAAAACTGCTCGCTTCGCCTGTCGTCGAGTTGCGGCAGTACACGCTGAAGCCGGGCCGGCGCGAGACGCTGATCGACATCTTCGACAGTCGGTTCATCGAAGGCCAGGAACACGCCGGCATGACCATCATCGGACAGTTCCGTGACCTCGACCGCCCCGACATGTTCGTCTGGCTGCGCGGCTTCGATGGCATGGAAGCGCGGAAGCAGGCGCTCACCGCCTTCTATGACGGGCCGGTGTGGACGGCGCACCGCGACGCCGCCAATGCGACGATGATCGATTCCGACGATGTACTGCTCTTGAAGCCGGCATGGCCAGGCGCCGGCTTCGATCTGTCAGGCGCGCAGCGAGGCGCCATGCCGGCGGATGGAAAGTTGAGCGCAGACAACCGCTTGACCGGTGTTGTTGTCATCCAGATTCATCATCTGCGGTCTGGCGCCGAAGCCGATTTCGCCGGCAATTTCGAAACGGACGCCGTTCCGGTCCTTATCGGCGCCGGCGGACGGTTGCTTGGCGCCTTCATCACCGAGCACGCCGAAAACAGCTTTCCCCGCCTGCCGGTGCGCTTGAGCGAAAACGTCTTTATCGCGGTGACGGGTTTCAACAGTCCCGAGGCGCATGCCAGTTACGAAGCCGCAGTTGCCGCTTCGCCCCAATGGCAAGCGGCCGATGTGACCTGGCGGACCGAAACCTTGCGCCTGGCGCCGACGTCGCAGTCGCTGCTGCGGTAACCGGATCGGCACGCGGCCAACCGAAGTTCATACTGAGCGATAGGCCGGCGGCTTGACCGCCCTCGCCGATCGGCATTGCCTTCGTGACGCGGGCAACAGCGAGAGCATTCGATGCGACTTGGCCTTCAATGAGACTTTCTGGCAAACGAGCACTGGTGACCGGCGGCTCGGACGGCATCGGCCTGGCGATATCGGAAGCTTTCTTGCGCGAGGGCGCCGACGTGCTGATCGTCGGTCGCGACACCAGCAAGCTCGAGACCGCCCGCGAGACACTTGCGGCGGAGGGCAACGTCGGCACCCAGTCGGCCGATCTCTCGACCTCTTCCGGCATCGATGCCGTGGTCGATCGCGCGAAAGCAACCGGCCCACTCGACATCCTCGTCAACAATGCCGGCGTCGCCTATCTGGTGCCTTTCGAGACCGTCACCGAGCACCAATTCCAGCAATCCTTCGCGCTCAATGTGACGGCGGCGTTCTTCCTTACCCAGCGGCTGCTGCCGCATCTCGGCGCCAACGCCTCCGTCATCAACATCTCGTCCTACTTCGCCGACAAGATGATCCCGAAGCGGCCGTCGAGCCTGTATTCCTTGTCCAAGGGCGCGCTGAATTCGCTGACCAAGTCGCTGGCCTTCGAGCTTGGTCCGCGCGGCATCAGGGTCAATGCGATTGCGCCCGGCACGGTCGACACCGCCATGCGGCGCAAGTCGATCGACAACCTGCCGGCGGCAGCGCAAGCCGAGCTGAAAACCTATGTCGAGCGCAGCTACCCGCTCGGCCGCATCGGCCAGACCAGCGATCTTGCCGGCATCGCCGTCTATCTCGCCAGCGATGAGGCGGCGTGGACCAGCGGCGGCATTTTCGCGATCGATGGCGGGTATACGGCGGGGTGACCGTTTGGACGGCCCTCGGCCTCGAACAAGCGGAGCACTTGACCAAACTTCCGATACCGCGTCTGTCTGCAGATTGAGCAATGCTTCAGACATTCGTGGTGCCATGCCGTCTATCGATCCACTGATCCTCTTCTACACAACGTTCTTCAGCAAACCCGTCGATATCGCGTCGATACAGTGCGAAATGCCCGGGCGGTGGACACTGGACAAACGACGGATTTCCGAGGCCGCGGCAGTCGTCTTCCATATTCCGAACTTTCGCGAAGTTGGCGATGCCTACAAATACCCTGGTCAATATTGGGTCGCCTGGTCGATGGAATGCGGCCAAAACTACAAGCGACTTGCCGACCCCAAAATCATGCGGCACTTCGATATCATCATGACGCATGAATCCCGGTCCGATGTCTGGGTACCCTACCTTCCGCGTGCGGTGTGGTGGAAAGATGCGCTGGCCAGACCAATCGTGCCGAAAACGGAAGAAGCGCCGGTCGCACTCTTCCAGTCGGCCGGCCTGAATTATAGCGGCCGTGTCGATCTGGCGAACGAACTGGCGCGCCACATGAAGATCGATTCTTATGGCCGATATCGCAACAACCGATCGGTCTCTGGCCCCGATCTGGGCTCGAAGACCAAGATCGAAACCATTGCGCGGCACAAATTCTGCCTGGCCATGGAGAACTCGATCGAGGCCGACTATGTCACCGAGAAAATCTATGACGCGTTCATGGCCGGCACGGTGCCGATCTACCTTGGCGCTCCCAATGTGGACGAGTTCGTTCCGGAGCACTCCTTTATTGACGCCAGTGCCTTCGCCAGCGCCAGCGATCTTGCAGCCTATCTCCAGCGCCTGATAGCAACGCCGCAAGACTACGAGGCTTATTTCGACTGGCGCTCAAAGCCATTGCCCGACAACCTCGTCAAACGGGTGCAATCATTGGAAACACCCGCGTTCTGCAGACTGATGAGCGTCGTGCGCCAGCGTCTGGAGGCGCGGACAAGCAAGCCTTCCGGACGGCGAACACTTCCGTTCGGCTATAGATCCTATCTCAGGACAAAGCTGCGCCGTTGGAGGAAAAAGGTTCCGAGCTGACGGTCCGCGATCAGGCGCGCTTTCAGCAAAATACGGAGAACAAAGAGCGTCTCTTGCGACGTCGAGACGGCTTCGACCTTGCCGCCATGCATCTTGGAGATCTCCGAGGCTATGTGGAGGCGCTCCCAGGGTGGACTTGAAATTCTCGGTTTCGCGATCCGAAGCTCGATCCGGATGCGATGCCGGATTTTGGTCGGGAAACTGAACAGAAGGACAAGTGCATAAGCTACCTCATCGCTGCTGTTGCCAGTGAGACGCCGGCACGGATGGTAGTTTGTGTGGCAGCGTCGCTCGTAGGTAGAGTAGGTAGACATGAATTGCGCATTGCTGATCCTGGGGGAAGTTTGCGTAGAGCAATCCGCCAGCTCGACATGATCTTATCGAGCTAAATCCGCAACTTTCCGTCCACTTCATGGGATCAAGCCGCACTGAGGAGCAATTTCCTTCACACGAAAGTGGAGGGTGCAGGATCCCGAAGGCCGGCGCTACTGCTTCAACCGATTTACTGCCTGCCGGCCGCAATCTCTGCTTGAAGGCCATTGTGCAACGCGATACGCCGTTGCCGAATTCGATCGTCGGAGAGACAAGTGACCGCTGCCAGGACCAGAACCGAAACCGACACGTTCGGCCCCATCGAGGTTGCCGCCGACCGTTACTGGGGCGCGCAGGCGCAGCGTTCCCTCGGCAATTTCAGGATAGGCTGGGAAAAGCAGCCGGCCTCGATCGTGCGTGCGCTCGGCATCGTCAAGCGAGCGGCGGCGGAAGCCAATATGGAGTTGAAGCGGCTCGATCCGGCAGTCGGCAAGGCGATCATCGAGGCGGCGCAAGAGGTGATCGACGGCAAGCTGAACGATCATTTCCCGCTGGTCGTCTGGCAGACCGGCTCGGGCACGCAGTCCAACATGAACGCCAACGAGGTGATCTCCAACCGGGCGATCGAACTTCTGGGCGGCGTCATGGGCTCGAAGAAGCCGGTGCACCCCAACGACCACGTCAATATGAGCCAGTCGTCGAACGACACCTACCCGACAGCCATGCACATCGCGTGCGCCGAGCGCATCGTGCACGATCTGCTGCCGGCGCTGAAGCATCTGCACGCTGCGCTCGAGGTCAAGACGAAGGCCTTCGCTCACATCATCAAGATCGGCCGCACCCATACGCAGGACGCGACACCCCTCACGCTGGGCCAGGAATTTTCCGGCTACGCCGGGCAGGTCGCCTCTTCGATCAAGCGCATCGAGATGACGCTGCCCGGCCTGCAGGAACTGGCGCAGGGCGGCACCGCAGTCGGCACCGGCCTCAATGCGCCGGTCGGCTTTGCGGAAAAGGTGGCGGCGCGCATCGCCGACATTACCGGCATTGCCTTCGTCACCGCGCCGAACAAGTTCGAGGCGCTCGCCGCGCACGATTCCATGGTGTTCTCGCATGGCGCCATCAACGCGGCGGCCGCCGCCCTCTTCAAGATCGCCAACGACATCCGCTTCCTCGGCTCCGGCCCGCGCTCGGGCCTCGGCGAACTGTCGCTGCCGGAAAACGAGCCGGGTTCCTCGATCATGCCTGGCAAGGTCAACCCGACGCAGTGCGAGGCTCTGACGCAGGTCTGCGTGCAGGTGTTCGGCAACAACGCCTCGCTGACCTTCGCCGGCAGCCAGGGCCATTTCGAGCTCAACGTCTATAACCCGCTGATGGCCTACAACTTCCTGCAGTCGGTGCAGCTGCTGGCCGACGCCTCGATCTCCTTCACCGACAATTGCGTCGTCGGTATCGAGGCGCGCGAAGACAACATCAAGGCCGCGCTCGACCGCTCGCTGATGCTGGTGACAGCGCTGGCGCCGACGATCGGGTACGACAATGCCGCCAAGATCGCCAAGACCGCGCACAAGAAGGGCACCACCTTGCGCGAGGAAGCACTGGCCACAGGGCTGGTCAGCGAGGCAGACTACGACCGGCTGGTGCGGCCGGAGGACATGACGCATCCGGGTTAAGCGATTCCAGGGAAAGTGCCTTGCGTTTCCTCGGGAAGCGCGCAGCCCCTCTTCTTGGGAATTGGGTCAACTAGAAATCCGAATTGTGTGGCGGGACAATTTGCTCCCGCCGCTGCTGGCCGCGACAAGAATTTTGCGTCGGTCGAACGATCCCGAAATGTACGTCCTGTGAACAATGTGTCGCCGGACTGGCGGCTTTGGTGAACAGTCGGCTTGGTCTATCTGACGGGACATCAACCCTTTTCGGAGAGCCACCATGTCCATCAACACTTCCGCTGCCGGCGCCGGCATCGCGTCCAACAGCTCCACCACCATCCTGCTCGGCCGCATCCTGCTCGCCGCCATCTTCCTGCTTTCCGGCTTCGGCAAGCTCACCGCCATTTCGGGCACCGCCGGCTATTTCGGCGCCATGGGCCTGCCGGTGCCGACCGTAACGGCCATTGTCGTCGGCCTGATCGAATTGCTCGGCGGCCTTGCCGTGCTCGTTGGCTTTCAGACCCGCATCGCCGCCTGGGTGCTCGCGGTCTTCACCATCGCCTCGGCCTTTGTCGCCCATACCGGCTGGGCCGACCAGAACCAGATGATCCATTTCCTGAAGAACGTCGCCATCACCGGCGGTTTCCTGCTGCTGGCTTCCTCGGGCCCTGGCGCCTACTCGATCGACGCCAAGCGCGGCTGAGCTTTCCCTTCCCAAGCCTGAAAAAAGCGGCGTGGAATTTTCCACGCCGCTTTTTCGTTGTCTGCCCAAGCGCGCGCCCGTCCCATCCCTGCTAGGGTCGGTCTCGAAACAGCCGGCGGACAGACAACGGAGATGACCATGCCCCGCGATGCTTTGCTTCTGATTTCCCGGCTGCTGCTCGCCGCCCTGCTCGTTCCCTCCGGCTACCACGCGCTCGCCGACATTGCCGGGACGACCGGCTATTTCGCCGGCCTCGGCATGCCATTGCCGACGCTTGCTGCCTGGGGCACCGGGCTGTTCGAGTTGATTGCCGGTCTCTTGATACTGGTCGGCTTTCAGACGCCGGTCGTTGCGATACTTCTTGCCGCTTTCTGCATCGTTGCAGGCTCCATCGGCCACTACGGCCAGGGCGGCGATGACCCGATGCTCACCTTCCTGCACCAGCAGATGCTGATGAAGGATATTGCCATCGCCGGTGGATTCCTGGCGCTAGCCATGGCCGGCGCCGGGGCCTGGTCGATCGACGGGCGCCGCGGCGCGGTCTGATATCGTCAAATATCGTCCCAGGTTGATCCCTCGCCGAGGCAGGTCGACCCCCACTCCGTCTCGGCTCCGCCGAGCCACCTCTCCCCCGATCGACGGGGTAGAGGAAGGGCTCGAGCCTATTGCCGCCAACGCTTTCCAACGAGGCTCCCTTCCTTTCCCTCCGGAGGGGGAAGGTGGCGGTGCGAAGCAGCGACGGATTGAGGAAGCCGGTCCTCGAACGCGAGGCCGACGACGACATGGTTTTGCTGTCAGGCCGCGCCTACTTCACCGACACGCTCTGCCCACCCTCGACCGCCAGCACCAGCCTGCGGTTGGTGATCCGCGCCAGTTGCGCCAGCCGTCCGGCCGGGCGTTCGCCGTAAAGATCGGAAAGTGAGGCCGGCAGCACCAGCGCCAACGTGCCATTGCCGCGGTTTTCCCATTTCAGCCGCGGCATGACGCCGGGCATGGCCGCAGTCAGCAGATAGACGACGCGCAGCACCGCCGCCAGGATGCGGGCGCGATCGAGATAGCGCGGCGTCGCCAGGCCGCGGATTTCCGGCGCCGCATCGTTGAACACGCCTTCGTGGCGGAACAGGCCGACCAGCGCCAGGAAGGCACGGCCGGGGTGATCGACGCCGATGAAGGAGGCGTGGGCAATGATGTTGAGCGACTGCTTGCCGCGATATTCCGGGTGTGCGCGCCAGCCTATATCGGCCAGCAGACAGGCAGCGTGGCGATAGCGCGCCTCATCCTCCGTCTCGTCGATGCCGAAGGCGGCAAAGGTCTTGTCCGTCCATTCGACAAGCTCATGCGCATGGGTGACCGAGCGCGACCGCAGCCGCGCCAGTTCCTCCGAAGCGGAGACCAGCGGATCGGCCTTCTGCTCGGCAGGGTCGAGCAGCGAATAGAGAAACCCTTCGCGCACGCCCAATGCCGAGACGGTGATCTTCGACGGCTGCATCGCCGCCATGATCTCCTGCAGCACGACCGCGCCATAGGGCAGCAGCGAACGGCGGTTCTTCGACACACCTTCGATGCCCTTGACCTTCTCGATCTCGCCTTTCGCCACCTGCTTCAGGAAATTGGCGGCGCTTTCGACACCGATCTCATAGTGGTGCATGACGCCAAGCGGATAGTTGGTCATTTCCATGTGCAGCCGGGCAAGGTTTCGCCAGGTGCCGCCAACGGCGTAGAAGGGCCGTCCCTGCCCGCCCTTCAACAATTTGGCGCGCGCCAGTTCGTCGCGGGTGATCTTTGCCGCCTGGGCGAGCGAATTCCTGGCCATGTCCTGCAGCCGCAGGCCACCCAGCGGCAGTGTGATGCCGTCGCCGATCGCCTCGCCATTGATGTCGATAAGCTCCAGGCTGCCGCCGCCAAGATCGCCGGCAATGCCATTGGCGGGGTGGAAGCCCGAAATGACGCCAAGCGCCGAATAATGCGCCTCCTGCCGGCCAGTGAGCACGCGGATCTCGGTCTTGAGCACATCCTGGGCGCGGTGGATGAAATCGGGGCCGTTGATCGCTTCGCGGGCCGCGGCCGTTGCCAGCACAAACATGTGCTCCGCACCCGCCTGGTCGGAGAGCGCGCGGAAACGGCGGAACTCCTCCATCGAGCGCGTCACCGCCTCGGGGTCGAGCTTGCCGGTCGAAACGATGCCGCGGCCGAGGCCGGCCAGCATCTTTTCGTTGAACAGCAAGGTCGGCGAGCGCGCCAACCCTTCATAGACGACAAGGCGGATCGAGTTCGAGCCGATGTCGATGATGGACAGCGGCCGGCGATCCTGCAGCCGGCCTTGGGACGTTGAAATCATCAGCCGCTGTTCTTCTTGCGACGCTTGAACTGCGCGATGCGCTTGGGCGCATGCGACTTCAGCGCGTCACCCCGTCCCGACAGGCTCGGATTGGTCATGAAATATTCCTGCGCGTTGAACGGTTCCTCACCCTCATCCAGCACGACGCGCCGGGAGGTTCCGTCAGCCAATACGTCGAAACTTTGCTGGTTGTCCATGATGTTGCCCAGCATGATCTGGCCAAGGATCTGTTCATGCACCGTCGGATTGGTGATCGGCACCATGGTCTCGACGCGGCGGTCGAGATTGCGTGGCATCAAGTCGGCCGAGGCGATGTAGACGATCGCCTCGTCCGACGGCAGGCCATGGCCGTTGCCGAAGCAGTAGATGCGGCTGTGTTCGAGGAAGCGGCCGACGATCGACTTGACCCTGATGTTTTCCGACAGGCCGGGCACCTGCGGCCGCAGGCAGCAGATGCCGCGCACGACGAGATCGATCTCGACGCCGGCACGGCTGGCGTCATAGAGCGCGTCTATGATGTTGGGATCGACGAGCGCGTTCATCTTCATCCATATGCGCGCCGGACGGCCAGCCAGCGCGTGGGCGACCTCGTCGGCAATGTGCTTGAGGATGCGGCTGCGCAGCGTAAATGGCGAGATGGCGATCCGCATCTCATCGGTCGGCTCGGCATAGCCGGTGATGAAGTTGAACAGCTGGGCGACATCGCGCGCGATCGTCGGATCGGTGGTGAAGAAGGACAGGTCGGTGTAGATGCGCGCGGTCACCGGATGGTAGTTGCCGGTGCCGAGATGGACATAGTTGCGCAGCTTGCCGTCCTCGCGCCGCACCACCAGCGACATTTTCGCATGGGTTTTGAGTTCGAGGAAGCCGAACACGACCTGGACGCCGGCGCGTTCGAGGTCGCGCGCCCAGCGGATGTTGGCTTCCTCGTCGAAGCGCGCCTTGAGCTCGACCAGGGCGGTTACCGACTTGCCGGCCTCGGCCGCGTCGACCAAGGCGCGCACGATCGGGCTGTCGTTGGAGGTGCGGTAGAGCGTCTGCTTGATCGCCACCACCTCCGGGTCGGCCATCGCCTGGCGCAGGAACTGGACCACCACGTCGAAGGATTCATAGGGGTGGTGGACGACGATGTCCTTCTCGCGGATGGCCGCGAAACAGTCGCCGCCATGCTCGCGGATGCGCTCGGGAAAGCGTGGATTGTAGGGGGTGAACTTCAGGTCGTCGCGCGGCACGGCGACGATCTCGGAAATCTGGCTGAGCGCCAGCGGGCCGGTCAGAACGCTGATGCGGCTCGAAGAGACTCCAAGCTCGCCGGCGACGAACTCGCGCAACTCGCCGGGCATCGACTTGTCGAATTCGATGCGGATGACCGAACCGCGGCGGCGCCGCTTCAGCGCCGTCTCGAACAGGCGCACGAGATCTTCCGACTCCTCCTCGACCTCGATATCGCTGTCCCGGATGATGCGGAAGGTGCCTGAACCCTTGACCTCATAGCCGGGGAACAGCTTGCCGATATAGAGGCCGACAGCCTCCTCCAACGGAATGAAGCGAACGTGCTGCTTGCGGTCGGGCAGACGGATGAAGCGCTTCAGCGCCACCGGCAGGCGTAGAAGCGCGCTCATCTCCTCGCCATTCTTGCGATGGCGCAATTGCAGCGCCATCGAGAAGCCGAGATTGGGAATGAACGGAAACGGATGCGCCGGGTCGATCGACAGTGGAGTCAGCACCGGGAAAACCTGGTCCTGGAAATGGTCTTCCAGCCAGACTTTCTCATCCTTGGTTAGTGCATCGCGGGTGATGCTCTCTATGCCTTCCTTGTTGAGCAGCAGCATCAGCGCTGAAAGGCTGTTCTGCTGGTCCTCCTGCAGCCGCTCGACCTCGCGCAGCAATTGTTCCAGCTGCTGCTCCGGCGTGCGGCCGTCGGGGCTCTTGAGCGCAATGCCTTCGCGCACCTGGCCCGCAAGGCCGGCGACGCGGACCATGAAGAATTCATCGAGATTGGCGGCCGAAATCGACAGGAAACGGACGCGTTCGAGCAGCGGATGGTGCTCGTTCTGTGATTCCTCGAGCACACGCCGGTTGAACTGCAGCCAGGAGAACTCACGGTTGACGAACCGATCGGGGTTGCCGCCCTCGGGGCTCGCCACTTCGACATTGATGAATTCGCTCTGCACCGGCTTCAGTTCGTTCATGGTTCCTGCTCTTCCCCGCCAACCGTCCCTTGGAGCGCCGCTGGACGTGCATGCCTCTAACACGCTTTTGTGACGCATGGCCCTTCGGCGAAAACCATTCCGATTTCAGGGACGTGCACTTAACCGGCTCACCGTATCCTCTGACAGGCTTTTGCGACAGTTTCATTTCATCGATCTTGCAAACAGGCCTGTTATGTTCCAGATGCTTTTCGACGAGATCAAGGAGACGACGATGGCAGGCGGTTCCATTCCCCATTTCCAGAACGATGCGGGCCATCCGGCAATCGACATCGGCGTCAAGGAATTCATGTGCACCGGCGCCAACCCGCCCTTCGACCACCCACATGTGTTCCTCGACATGGGCGACGACAATGAAAAGGTCTGCCCGTATTGCTCGACGCTCTACCGCTATTCGGCGAACCTGAGGGCGACGGAAACGCTGCCGGCTGGTTGCCTTTATATCGACCAGGCCGCCTGATCCTTCCGCGACAAGCCCGATGGAAGACATAAGGTCCCGGCAGGTCATAATCGCCGGGGCCGGCATCGCCGGGCTGACCGCCGCCCTTGCCTTCGCCGGAGGGGGTTATCCGGTAAAGCTTATCGAACAGGCACAGCACCTAGAAGCGGCTGGCGCCGGCATCCAGCTTTCGCCCAACGCAACACGCATTCTTCGACAACTCGGCGTGCTCGACCGGCTGTTGCCGGCAGCGTTGCGGCCGGAAGCGGTCGTGCTCAAGGACGCCGGGACGCTGCGCGAACTGGCGCGGGTACCGCTCGGGCACGCCGCCGAAGCGCGCTGGCAGTCGCCTTATCTTGTCGCCCATCGCGCAGATGTGCAGGCAGCGCTGTTGGCGCAAATGGCTGAACGGCCGCAGATTGAGCTCATCACCGGCGCCCGCGTGACCGGCATCGTCAAAGACGCGCAATATGTCGCCGTGACCGCCGAAGTGGACGGCCGCGAGATCGAGGCACGCGGCAAACTGCTGGTCGGCGCCGACGGCGTCTGGTCGGCAGTCAGGGCGCAACTCGCAGGCGAGGACTTCGTCAAAAGCCGTTTTTCGGGCGAACTCGCCTGGCGGGCTACAATCGCAGCCGACGGTGCGGCCGGAGAAGCCTTTGCCGCGATCGGCGCCGCCGACTGCCTCACCACGTTCCTGCATCCAGGCTTCCACATGGTCGCCTATCCCGTCAGCAAAGGCCGGGCCTTCAATCTCGCGGCCTTCACCAAGGGTGAGCGCATGGCCGAAGGTTGGTCGGGCCATGCCGATCCCGCGATCCTCACGGCTGCCCTGCGCGGCACCGCGCCGGGCCTGACGAAGCTCGTGGCACTGGCCGGCCCATGGACGGCCTTTCCGATCCACACCGTCGAACAACAGCGGTGGACAAGCCCGCAGGGCATCGCGCTGATCGGCGACGCCGCGCACGCGATGACGCCGTTTGCGGCGCAAGGTGCCGCGATGGCGATCGAGGATGCCATCACGCTTGCCGACGCTATCGCCGATTTCCCTGGCGATCTGCCCAGAAGTTTTCAAATCTGGGAAAATCTTCGGCGGCCGCGTGTCGCCAAGGCCGCGCGTCGTGGGGCCGTAAACCGCCTCGCCTGGCATGCTGCCGGCCCGGTGGCGATCGCCCGCAATCTGTTCCTGGCCATGCGCTCGCCCGACAAGCTCGCCGCCGACCTCGACTGGCTCTATGGATGGCGAGCGGACGCTCGGCAGTCTAGATCGTCGACTTAGCGATCCTTCCCACCCCCCTCTGTCCTGCCGGACATCTCCCCCGCAAGGGGGGAGATTGGATGTCGCCGTCGCCTTCGCCAAAATCGCCGGCGTTGCAGCAGGAGCGCCGCGGGCAAAACGGCTGATCTCCCCCCTTGCGGGGGCGATGGCCGGCAAGCCAGAGGGAGGTGCTGTCCCGCTGACTTCAAAAGATCCAACACTGTCGCGGTGCGATGAAGGACTGCTAGTTATAAAACCGCATCGACAAGCCCAGCGAGGCCGGCAGCGGGTTCCACCAGCCGGTGCGCAGGCCGGCGTTGCGCAGGCCGGCGGCTGTCCAGGTGTTACAGCCGACAAGCGCGTTGAAATGGCCGTTCGCCTCGAAGAAGCGGTCGAAGCTGGAATAGGCGGCGTTCTCGATGACGACCGGACCATGCGGCCCTTGCTGGAAACTCGCGTCGATATAGTCGAGCAGCGCTGCAAAACGTTCCTCATCGATGTCGAAACCGGTGACAGCAGGGTGCGGCTCGGCGATGGCCCCGGCGATATCGACATGCATGACCGAGGCGTCCAGTGTCAGCGCCTTGAGGACGGGCACTGTCTTCAGCTGCGACCAGCTCGGCGTCTCCAGATAGAAGGCCCGGCCGCCCCAGCCAAAGACGATGTAGCGCACTTCCGGGGCGTCGACAGGGATGCCGGCAGCGACCAGGAAATGGAAGCGCCGGCGCACCTCGTCATCGACGGGAATGGCGATGTCGGTGTGGATCGGATTCTCCAGCACCAGAATATGGCGCGTGCCCTCACCCGCCGCTGACGCCGGCCACAGCGGACGCGGCACCAGCGTGCCGAGCGTGGCAGCGAGCGCGACCACGATAATCAGCATGGCCACGAAACGCAGGGCTTTTCTCATGCGGCGGCGGCTTTGTGTTTCAATGGAGAAGATCGACCCCAGATAGCAAAAGAGCCCGGCCGCATTGCAGCCGGGCTCTTTTGCTTCGCATGAAAATGCTCAGTGCAGGATCTGCGACAGAAACAGCTTGGTGCGCTCGTGGCGCGGATGGTCGAAGAACTCGGCCGGCGTGTTCTGTTCGACGATCTGGCCCTGATCCATGAAGATCACCCGGTTGGCGACTTTGCGGGCAAAGCCCATTTCGTGGGTGACGCACAGCATGGTCATGCCTTCCTCGGCCAGGCCCACCATCGTCTCCAGCACTTCCTTGATCATTTCTGGATCGAGCGCCGAGGTCGGCTCATCGAACAGCATGATGCGCGGGTTCATGCACAGGGAACGCGCGATCGCCACGCGCTGCTGCTGGCCGCCCGACAGCTGGCCCGGATATTTGTTGGCCTGTTCGGGGATCTTGACGCGCTTGAGGAAGTGCATCGCGATTTCCTCGGCCTGCTTCTTCGGCGTCTTGCGCACCCAGATCGGCGCCAGCGTGCAGTTCTCCAGGATGGTCAGATGCGGGAACAGGTTGAAGTGCTGGAACACCATGCCGACCTCGCGGCGCACCTCGTCGATCTTCTTGAGATCGTTGGTGAGTTCCTTGCCGTCGACGATGATCTTGCCCTTCTGGTGCTCTTCCAGCCGGTTGATGCAGCGGATCATGGTCGATTTGCCCGAGCCCGAAGGACCGCAGATGACAATGCGCTCGCCGCGCATCACCTTGAGGTTGATGTCCTTCAGCACATGGAACTCGCCATACCATTTGTGCATGCCGATGATGTCGATGGCGACATCGGTGGTCGAAATGTGCATCTTCTTGGCATCGACCTTGATCTCTTCGGCGCTGACGGCGTTTTCTATGACCATGGCAGGTTCCCCTTTTTTTTCTGTCTATGATGCATGTCGTTGTCCCAAAACCGCTAAACACTTTTGGGCGACATGCATCAACGTTTGTGGCCGGTGTCGAGCCGGCGTTCCGTGTACATCGAATAGCGCGACATGCCGAAGCAGAACAGCCAGAAGACGAAGGCTGCAAAGATGAGACCGGATCTCGCGGTCTGTGGCGTCGCCCAATTGGCGTCCGAGAAGTTCTGCTTGACGACGCCAAGCAGATCAAACATCGAGATGATGATGACGAGGCTTGTGTCCTTGAACATACCGATGAAGGTATTGACGATGCCGGGGATGACCAGCTTCAGTGCCTGCGGCAGCACGATCAGCACCATCTTCTGCCAGTAGCCCAGGCCAAGCGAATCCGCACCCTCATACTGGCCCTTGGGGATCGCCTGCAGGCCGCCGCGCACCACTTCGGCCATATAGGCGGCGGCAAACAGCGAGACGCCGATCAGCGCCCTGAGATATTTGTCGAACGAAACCCCGGCGGGCAGAAACAGCGGCAGCATGACGCTGGCAAAGAACAAAACGGTGATCAGCGGGATGCCGCGAACGAACTCGATGAAGACCACGCACAGTGTCTTGACGATCGGCATCTTGGAGCGCCGGCCGAGCGCCAGCACGATGCCCATCGGCAGCGACACGGCAATGCCGACAAAGGACAGGCTCAGCGTCACCAGCAGCCCGCCCCATAGCTGGGTCTCCACATGCGGCAGGCCGAAGATGCCGCCGACCAGCAGCACGAACGCGATGATCGGCAGTGCCAGGAATAGAAGAATGGCGTTCAACCCCTTGCGCGGCACGCGTGGCATCAGCAACGGGACCAGCAGCGCCACGAACAGGACGGCGACCAGGATCGGCCGCCAGCGCTCTTCCAGGGGATAGCGGCCAAGCATCAACTGGCCGAACTTCGCGTTGACGAAGGCCCAGCAGGCGCCTGACCAGCCGTCCGGCTGGATGCCGCCTTGCGCCACCGTGGCGCATACAGTCCGGTCCGGCCCCGTCCACTGGGCGTTGATGAAGGCCCAGTTGACGACGGGCGGCACGATCATCACCACCAGCGCAATAGCCACTACAGTCAGGATGACGTCGCCCACCGAACCGATCAGGTTCTTGCGAACCCAGGCCAAAGGCCCCCGCACGCCGGCCGGGGCTTGTTGAGCGAGTGCCATTTCGGTCCGCACCCAGGAGGTATCATGTTCCTGCATGGTCTTACCTCTCCACCAGCGCCATCCTGGCGTTGACCACATTCATCACCGCCGACGTCACCAGGCTGATGATGAGATAGACGACCATCATGATCAGCACACCCTCGACCGCTTGACCGGTCTGATTCAGCACTGTGCCGGCGATCGCCGTCAGGTCGGGGTAACCGATGGCAATGGCCAGCGACGAGTTCTTTGTCAGGTTGAGATACTGGCTGGTCAGCGGCGGGATGACGATCCGCATGGCTTGGGGAACGACGACAAGCCGCAGGATAGATCCCGGCCGCAGCCCCAGGGCGCCAGCCGCTTCGGTCTGACCCTTGCTGACGCCGAGAATGCCGGCGCGCACGATCTCGGCGATGAAGGAGGCCGTGTAACAGGACAGCGCCAAATAGAGAGACAGGAACTCCGGCCCGATCTGAAAGCCTCCGGTCAGGTTGAAGGTCGATTGTTTTGGAAAGTCGAAGCTCAAAGGAAAGCCGCTCAGCGCATAGGCCAGGAGCGGAAGGCCGACGATCAGCGCCGCCGAAGTCCAGAATACGGGAAACTGCTGGCCGGTTGCCATTTGCCGCTGGCGTGCCGTGCGCGCGACAAAAAAAGCCATGGCGATGCCGACAAGCAAGGCGACAAACATCAGCCAGGAGCCGTCGCCCCAGATAGCGCGCGGAAAATAGAAACCGCGTTGGTTGAGGAAAGAGCCGAACGGCAAATTGAAACTGTCGCGAGGCGCCGGCAGTACCGCGAGCACGCCTGAATACCAGAAGAAGATCACCAGCAGGGGCGGAATGTTGCGGAACACCTCGACATAGACCGTGCAAATCTTGCGAACCAGCCAGTTGCGCGATAACCGGCCGACGCCGACAATGAAGCCAATGATGGTCGCGGTGATAATGCCGGCAACGGCGACGATAATGGTGTTGATAAGCCCGACGACAATGGCCTGGCCATAGGTCGAATCGGAATCATAAGCGATGGGCCTGACTGGAATGTCAAAGCCTGCTCGGTTGTTCAGGAAGCCAAAACCGGAAGTAATATGCAGGCGCTGCAGGTTGACGATGACGTTGTGGACGATCCACCAGACGCCCGCCACCAGCAAGATGACAACCACCGCCTGGAAGAAAAACCCGCGGACTTTCGGATCGTTGATGAAGGAACCGCGGCTCGGCTCCTCGCGAAGAACTTCCTGCGATGCCATTGCTCATCCCCTGGAAAGAGAAACCGGAAGGCAGATGATCTGCCTTCCGGATCACATTTCGATCAGCGGATCGGCGGTGCGTATTGCAGGCCGCCCTTGGTCCACAGCGCATTGATGCCGCGCGCGATCTTCAGCGGGCTGCCGGTGCCGACATTGCGCTCGAACATCTCACCGTAATTGCCGACTGCCTTGACGATGTTGACGACCCAGTCATTGCTCACGCCAAGGTCGGTTCCGATCTTGGTTTCGGCTTCCTGACCGAGCACGCGCTTGATCTCCGGATTATCCGAGGTCTTCATCTCTTCGACATTGGCCTGGGTGATGCCCAGTTCCTCTGCCTGCAACAGGGCGAAGTAGGTCCACTTGACGATGTGGTACCACTGGTCGTCCCCCTGGCGTACGGCGGGGCCGAGCGGCTCTTTGGAGATGATCTCGGGCAGCACGACATGGTCGGCCGGCGCACTCAGCGTCAGGCGGATGCCATAGAGGCCGGATTGGTCGGTGGTGTAGACGTCGCAGCGGCCGGCGTCATAGGCAGCGTTGACCTCTTCCAGCTTTTCGAAGACGACCGGGTTGTACTCCATCTTGTTCGCCTTGAAGTAATCGGCGAGGTTGAGCTCGGTGGTGGTGCCGCTCTGCACGCAGACTGCCGCACCTGAAAGCTGCAGCGCCGAATTGACGCCAGGCAGTTTCTTGGCGTTGATCATGAAACCCTGGCCGTCATAATAGGTGACGCCGATGAAGTTCAGGCCAAGCGCGGTATCGCGATTGATGGTCCATGTGGTGTTGCGCGACAGGAGATCGATCTCGCCCGACTGCAACGCGGTGAAGCGCTCCTTGGCGCTGAGCGGCGTGAACTTGACCTTGGAGGCATCGCCGAAGACTGCACCAGCGACAGCGCGGCAGAAATCCGCGTCGATGCCTTTCCAATCGCCTTTGTCGTCAGGCGCCGAGAAGCCGGCCAGGCCCGTCGAGACACCGCACTGGATGAAGCCCTTCGCCTTGACGGTATCGAGCGTTGTCGCCGACGCGGCCGAAGCCATCCATCCAAGCGCAGCGGCACCGAGAATGCCAATTGCAATATGTTTCATAACCCACAGACCCTTTTCTGTTTTCAGGTAAACCCTGATCCTCAGGCAAATCCTGATCTTTTCCCGCGTGAACCCGGCTCCCATCCGGCTCATTCCGGAACCTCGCGTCGTAACCGACGCCCGGCCCCTCCCATTCACGAACTGCATCGAAGGCGATTATCTCTGTGAGGTCAAGGGAAATGACCGTTTCACGACAGCTTTGAAAACCAATTGCCGCAAATGCCTGAATTGCGGACAACAGCATCAGGAAAGCAGCAAGCCCCGCAAATAAAACCGGCAAAGTCCGTCGACGCTAATCCACATCCACTCATGAAATCCGCGGCTCTGGATCGCCACGCATTCCAGACTATTCATGGGGGAATTGGCCTATGCAAAGGGCACCGCCTGGCGGGCGCCCGCTGTTGCACGGCCAATGCCGCCGCTCTATGGCTAGCGCTTTCACCACGAGGCGAAGAGCAATGGCGACTGACGGCAACGAAATGGGTATCAACACGCGGCTTGCCCATTCGGGCAACAATCCGCACGACTATTTCGGCTTCGTCAATCCGCCGATCGTGCATGCCTCGACCGTGCTCTATCCCAATGCGTCGGCGATGGCGGCGCGCAGCCAGAAATACACCTATGGCACACGCGGCACGCCGACCACCGATGCGTTGGCGCATGCGATCGACGCGCTGGAAGGCTCCGCCGGCACCATAATCGTGCCGTCGGGCCTGGCGGCGGTGACCGTCCCGTTGCTGGCGTTTCTCTCGGCAGGCGATCACATCCTGATTGTCGATTCCGTCTACCATCCGACCCGCAATTTCGCCGACACGATGCTGAAGCGGCTGGGTGTCGAGGTCGAGTATTACGATCCGCATGCCGGCGCAGGCATCGCCAGCTTGATCAAGCCGAACACCAAAGTCGTGTTTACGGAATCACCGGCCTCCAACACCTTCGAGGTGCAGGACGTTCCGGCGATCGCCAAGGCGGCGCATGAAACGGGCGCCATCGTCATGATGGACAACACCTGGGCAACGCCGCTCTATTTCCGTCCGCTCGACCACGGCGTCGCTATCTCGATCCATGCGGCGACGAAATATCCGGCCGGGCATTCGGATGTGCTGCTGGGCACAGTGTCTGCCAATGCCAACTGCTGGAAGCAGCTTTGCGAGACGTTCTACACGATGGGCTGCTGCGCCGGCCCCGACGACGTCTACCAAGTCCTGCGCGGCCTGCGCACGATGGGCGTTCGGCTGGATCACCATCAAAAGAGCGCGCTTGCCATTGCCGTCTGGCTTGAAGGCCAGCCCGGCGTGGCCCGCGTGCTGCACCCGGCGCTCCCCAGCCACCCCGACCACGCGGTGTGGAAGCGTGATTTTTCCGGCTCGAGCGGCATCTTTTCCATCGTGCTCAAAGGCGGCGGCCAGAGACAGCAGCATGCCTTCCTCAATGCGTTGAAAATCTTCGGTCTCGGCTATTCCTGGGGCGGCTATGAGAGCCTTGCCGTGCCGGTCTTCCTCGGCGACCGTACCGTCGCCAAGGGCCCCTATGACGGCCCGCTGATCCGGCTGCAGATCGGGCTTGAGGATGTCGAGGACCTCAAGGCCGATATCCTGCGCGGGCTGGAAGCGGCCGCTGCGGCATGACACCAGCAAACTTGCGAAGCTGATTCCGCTAGCCCGCTTAACCCGTTGAAAGGATTGGCGAGCGACTTTCGTAGGACGATCGACGTCGCAAAGCCGCTCATGGGTAGACCAAGCGCAATGTTATTTCCCCAACGCGCGCTTTTTCGGATCGGTTTGACTTTCAAAATCGTCGGCCCAACGCCATTGCAGGCGCTGCGCCCACAATTCCAGTCGGACTGAGCTTGCCATGGCCTTTCGTCTCTTTGTCCCCATTCTCGCCGGCGCGACGCTGCGCGAGCGCCTCATCGCCTGCATCGGGGCGATGATCGGCATTGCGCTGACCGGCGCGATCGGCGCGCTGGTGCTTGGCAATGGCCCGCATGTGCCGCTGCTGGTGGCGCCGATGGGGGCGTCGGCGGTGCTGCTGTTCGCGGTGCCTGCAAGCCCGCTGGCGCAGCCATGGTCGATCATCGGCGGCAATACAATATCGGCGCTGGTCGGCGTGATCGTGGCCCATTTCGTCCATCAGCCCGTTCTCGCCACGGGCATTGCCGTGGCGATGGCGATCGCCGCCATGTCGTTCTCGCGCTGCCTGCATCCGCCGGGCGGAGCCGCCGCACTGACCGCCGTGCTCGGCGGGCCGGCCGTGATCGGTGCCGGCTTCCTGTTTCCGTTCGTGCCGGTGGCGCTGAACTCCATGATGCTGGTCGCGCTCGGCTATGCTTTCCACAGGCTGTCGCGACGCAGCTACCCGCATGTGCCGGCCCCTGCCCCGAAAAGCACGCACGGAACCAGCGATCCGCCGGCTCAGGAGCGCATCGGCTTCCGGGCCGAGGACATCGATGCCGCGCTGGCTGCGCTCGACGAGACCTTCGACATCGACCGCAACGATCTCGAACAACTGCTGCGACAGGTCGAACTGCAAGCGACGATGCGCGCACACCGAACCATGTTGTGCGAGGACATCATGTCGTGCGACGTGATTTCGGTCGATGAACACGCGTCCGCCGATCGGGCGCGTCATCTGCTGCTCGACCACAATATCCGCACGCTGCCGGTTGTAGACAAGGACGCCAGGCTGGTCGGCACCGTTGGATTGAGGGAATTGGCGCGAGCCGACGAAGCCGTCGGAAGCGTTACGTCGACAGCGTCGACCGCCGCCGCCGGTACGCCCGCCATGGCCCTGCTACCGGTGCTCACCGACGGCCGCACCCATGCAGTCATCATCGTGGACGGGGACAGCCGCATCCTTGGCCTGATCACGCAGACCGATCTGCTTGCGGCAACGGCACGAGCGCAGGCTGCTGACAAGCCGCTGGCGGAAGCAGTATTCTAGGCGCCGTCGGAGCCGGGCGAAAATGGCCGGGAACCTTTTGCCGGCGATGTCATCCAATGTCTTGATCGAGGTTTCGAACGGGGATTGGATCGAGGAACTGGCCATGCCTGCTATGTCTCTACCAATGCCCACTGCTGCCTCAAGCGAGATGCTTCTCGTGCGCCGCGCGCTGGCACGCGAAGGCAACGCCTTCCGCATCATCATGAAGACCCATAATCAGCGGCTCTATCGCATCGCTCGCGGGGTGGTGCGCAACGATGCTGAAGCCGAGGACATCGTCCAGGAGGCCTATGTCAGAGCCTTTGCCCATCTCGATGCCTTTCGCGGGGAGTCCTCATTGGCCACCTGGCTGTCGCGCATCGTCATCAACGAGGCGCTCGGCCGTCTGCGCAAAAGGCGGCGGACGGTGGCGAAAAACCCGCAAGCCGAAATCATCCAGTTCCCCCTCAATCCCAGCGACGATCCGGAGCGGACGATGGCGCAGCGGCAGATCCTCGAGTTGGTGGAACGGGCGACCGACAGCCTACCCGATGTTTATCGGACGGTGTTCGTGGCGCGGGTTATCGAGGGGCTCAGTATCGAGGAGACCGCCGAGCTGCTTGGCGTGCGGCCGGAAACCGTCAAGACAAGGCTACACCGCGCCCGCGCCCTGGTACGCAAGGCACTCGACGACCAGATCGGGCCGGTGCTGCTCGACGCCTTCCCGTTTGCCGGCCGGCGCTGCGACAGGCTGACCAGCGCCGTCATGCAGCGGCTCGGCCTGGAGAGCTGATCATCGGCTGATTTGGCCGATTTCCCCGGGAACGTTTGCCGCCGCTGCGCATCCAATGACCGTCAACTGAAAAACATGGCCCGGCGCGATCCCGCGTCCGGGCGAAGGAGATGCCATGCTTACCCGACACACCGCCGCCCTCGCTGCCTTGCTGCTGCTTGGCGCTGCCCCGCTCGCACAAGCCGCCGACAAGCCGACGGACCCGCAGATCGCCCACATCGCCTACACGGCAGGCGTCATCGATGTGGAAGCCGCCAAGCAGGCGATCAAGAAATCGAAGACCAAGGAGGTCCTGGATTTCGCCAACGACATGGTGCGTGACCACGAAGCGGTCAACGCGCAGGCACTGGAACTGGTAAAGAAGCTGAAGGTGACGCCGGAAGACAACGCAACCAGCCAGGCGCTGACCAAGGCTGCGGCCGAGGAGCGGGCGAAGCTCGCCAAACTCGACGGCGCAGCCTTTGACAAAGCCTATGTCGACAACGAGATCGCCTACCACAAACAGGTCGACGGCGCGCTTGAAACCCTTTTGATCCCATCGGCCAGTAATACCGAGTTGAAGAGCCTGCTGGAGACCGGCCTGAAGATTTTCCAGGGCCATGAACAGCACGCCGAGCATGTTGCAGGTATGCTGAAGTAAGGACCAGGCCATGTCGAAACGGCTGCTGTGGATTGCACTGGCGCTGGTCTTCGGGACCTCACCCGTGCAGGCCGAAACCATCCAGGTCACCATCGACAAGCTTGTCTTTTCGCCGGCAACCGTCGAGGCGAAGGTCGGCGACACGATCAAGTGGGTGAACAATGACGTGTTCGCCCACACGGCTACCGTCAAGGGCGGCTGGGAAGTGATGATCCCGCCGAAGTCAACAGCGAGCCTGACCCTGCAGAAGGCGGAAGCGGTCGACTATTTCTGCCGCTTCCACCCCAACATGAAAGGTCATCTGGCCGTGACGGCGCCTTGATCGCGGTCCGCAAGCCCGTCCTGCTGCGTTGAGGCTCGCCTGGCTTCATCCGGCCGGGTGATGTGCGTCCACGAGCCGTGACAGCCCGGCTGGCGGCGTGCGATCCAGGCATCCAGCCCTTCGCGCAGATCAGCGGTCGGAGCCATGCGGGCGAACTGCTCGGCCTCGACAGCCAAGCCATCCGCGATGCTCTGGTTCAGGCCGCGCGCCACTGCTGTGAGGATCGAGGCAATTGCTGCAGGAGAATGCCTGGTCATGCGACGGGCGAGATCAATTGCGGCGGGCATCAGCTCCTCATGCGGCACCACCTGATTGACGAGGCCGAGTTCGAGGGCGCGCGGCGGCGGGAACCAATCGCCGGTCAACAGCAGCTCGAGCGCCCGCTTGCGCCCTGCCAGCCTCGGAAGCCGCTGCGTGCCGCCGAAAGCAGGCGGCATTGCAAGGTTGATCTCAGGCTTGGCGAACAAGGCGCGGTCGCTGGCGATAGCGAGCGGCACGGCTTCGGTGATCTCGCAGCCGCCGCCGAAGGCGATGCCGTTGACGGCGGCGATGACGGGCTTGCGGAACGCCTCCAGCCTTGCGGTCAGGCGCTGTCCGCGCATGACGAAGTCGCGCAGGGCAACGTCGACGCCGATGTCCACGCTGCCTGAGAATTCATGGATGTCGCCGCCGGCGGAGAAGGCGCGCTCTCCTGCTCCAGTGAGGATGACGGCGCGGATGGCATCGTCGGTCTCGGCGGCATCGAGGAGCGCAAGCAGGCGATCAATCAGCGCATAGTTCAAGGCGTTGAGCTTTTCCGGCCGATTAAGTGTGAGGATGGCGATCCCGTTGCGGGCCTCGGTGAGCACAAGCTCGGTCATGTCTTTTCCTTCCCTGTGTTTGTCGACGGAGAGGATCAGGCTTTCGGTTGTATGTATATTCACTAGTCGGTATACTTGCGTATGAGCGAAGCACCAAGCCCTACCCGCAAACGCATTGTCGATGCCGCAACGAAGCTGTTCTATGCCGAGGGGATCGGCCGCGTCAGCGTCGATGCAGTGGCGGAAAAAGCCGGGCTGACCAAGCGCACGCTCTACTATCATTTCAAGAGCAAGGACGATTTGATCGCGGCCTATCTCGACGGTCGCGACCAGCCGAACCTCAAGCAGATGGCCGGCTGGTTCGAGACGGCCGAAGGCGATGTCGAGCGCAAGGTCGAGGCGATTTTCACCAATCTGGCGCGCGTGGCGAAGCACCCGAAATGGAGAGGCTGCGGCTTTCTGCGCACGGCAGCCGAACTCGCTTCCATGCCCGGACACCCGGCCGTTAAAGCGGGGGCGCGGCATAAGCAGAATTTCGAGACCTGGCTGGCCGGCGAACTCACAGGCCACGGCGTCGACGAGCCGCAGACCCTGGCGCGCGAAATCGTGCTTTTGATGGACGGCGCGTTCTCGATCATGCTGATCCACCGCAACCCCGACTATGTCGAGGCGGCCGGACATGCCGCTGCAACGCTGGTTCGGGCAAGGTCAGGATCGGCGACTATCCGCTAGAGCGTTCACCGTTTAATGAAGACGGCGAAACACGCTATTTCTTTGACGCAATTCCGGACGGAGAACCGCTTCACACTTTTTCCTGGAATTGCTCTAGAATCCAGCCGCCAGCCATGCCGTCCCGACGGCAAGGGTCAGCAGCGTCAGTGGCAGGCCGACCTTGAAGAAGGCTGAGAAGGACAGCTGCGTGCCGGCCGCCCGCGCCTGTTCGGCGACGATCAGGTTGGCGACTGAGCCGAGCAAGGTGAAGTTGCCCGCCAGCGTCGAGCTCATCGCCACCACCAGCCAGGCACGCCCGGGGTTTTCAAGGCCGGGTATGAATGGCCGCAGCGCCAGCACGGCCGGAACATTGCTCATGATGTTGGAGAGCACCGCGGTGAAGCCCGATAGACGCCAGACGTCGTCCAGCCCGAGGTTCTTGGCCGAGGCGATGATGTCGGGCGTCAGCAGCGTCTTTTCGGCGCCGGCGACAACGATGAACAGGCCGGCGAACATGAACAGCAGCGGGCCGTCGATCTCGCGGTAAATGCGTGCCGGCTTGATGGCGCGGGTGAGCAGCAGGATGGCGCCGCCGATGAGCGCTGCCTTGGCAACCGGAACGCCGGCGAAGAAGGCGATGGCCAGGCCAATGCAGACAACCACCGCCTTCAGCACCTGTCCCGGCAGCATGCGGCCGCGATAGACTTCCGGGTTGAGATCGGCGGTGCGGGCGAATTCGGCGCGGTAGACGATGCGCACGATGACGACGACCGCGACGAGGCCGAAGAGGGCAACCGGCGCCAGGGCGGCCGAAAAGGCTGGATAGGAAATTCCCGACAGCGCGCCGATGACCATGTTCTGCGGGTTGCCGGTGATGGTGGCGACGCTGCCGCAGTTGGACGCGGTGGCGGTGGCGATCAGATAGGGAATGGGATTGCGATTGATGACACGGGTGACGTGGACGACGATCGGCGCCATGACCAGGCAGATGGCGTCGTTGACCAGGAACGCCGACAACACGCCGGTCAACAGCGTCACCATCACCAGCAGCACGAAAGGCGCGTGCGCATGCTCGATAGCGTAGGCGCCAAGCGCCCGGAAGGCGCCGGACACCTTCAGATGCGCCACCACGATCATCATGCCGAGCAGCAGCGTAATGGTGTCGAAATTGATGGCGCGATAGGCATCTTCCATACTGAGTGCGCCGATGGCGATCATCGCCGCCCCCCCCAGCAAGGCGATCCCTGCCCGGTCGAGACGGAGGCCTGGAATACGCCCGATTGCGACGCCGGCATAAGTCAGGACAAGGATCAAAAGTGCCGCTGCGCCCATCAATGTCATTGGCTGACATCCTTGTCCAAACGAACCGACGCAGAAACGGACTGTTCCCGCTCGGGCATTTGCCGGGCAGCTTTAACGCCGCTCCAGCAAAGCGAAAGCCTATAACGATCCGAATGCGAAAATCGGTGGGCAAAATCGCGGGTTGACCGATGCCGGGAGCAACCGGAGCTTGATCTTGAGACGGCCGAGATTGGGAATGAGACACGCGCGGCGGACTGCCGGTGGCCTGAGATTGCCATCCGCGAACTTCCCCTCGGAAGGCTCTCGTGGCGTATGTAATTAAATTCTAATTTAGGCTTTCCGGGTATGGATAGCTTAGCCATGTTTCGGCCTTGGGGTTTCAGATGGTCCAGGTTCTTGAGAGGGAATGCCGTGTCTCGGAGAACGAGGCTCTGCTGGCGCGTCCGATGGAATGTCCACAATGTCACGGAACCCGCAAGGTGTTTGTCTGTGCCCGGTGGGCCAGCTCGAACGGCCATTGCTGCCCCGGAGGAACACACCGGCTCAGTTGCCCCGGTCACAGCGTCGCGTGCATGGAGTGCGAAGAGAACCTTGAGCGTGTCTGAAGCGATCGCGACTATTGCCTGTCGGGAAAACGCAAAAAGCCCGCTCCGGCGAACCGGAGCGGGCTTTGCAACCATACGCCAAGAGTACCCTGCTGAGACCAGTACCCTGCCGAGAGCCGACCCGCTTTGCGTTTCCGCCACCGCAATAAATTGGTAGCGGCACTCCAGAAAAGCGATTGTTGGCTAACCGCCGTCGAATTACTCGCCCGACTGGCCGTCGCCAGTCACACTGCTGCCCAGAATTCCAAAGTCCTGAGACTTAGTTCCTTGTCCCGCAGTCAGGAATCCATCCGCATCCAGGCCGCGCCGCAGCAGTTCCCGCACCGCCGCGGACCGGCTTGGCATGCGCTTTTCGAAGCGCCAGTTTTCCAAGGCAGCCAATTCCTCGGCTGTCAGCATGATCTGCAGTCGCTCGGGTCGTTCCAGCTCGGCCATTCGCGCCTCCAACCGTCAAGACCAAAAAATATGGTGAGTTAGTATGTGTCTCAATTGCAGTATAGCTAGGGGTCCCCGTGCAGCGCGTCAAGAGAGGCTGATGGGCGACTCACATACAAGACCAACAATGAGGAAGACACGCCGATAGCACAACCCGCGCAGTCTGCTAACTACTTGATTTACTTGAGAATACTTTATATTCTTCTTGCCATCTGAAGGTCGTTGGCGCATCTTGACCACGACGGGACAACCGGCTCCTGAAAGGAAGGTTTCCATGCGCTACGGATATTCGGCTCGGCTACGGGAGGATCTCAATTCACGGGTCCTGGGCGCGCTGCGCTCGCGCGGAATGGTCAATATTGCGGTGGTTGCCGAGGACATACGATTGCGTAACCTGGACGAGAACGTCGCCCTTGAAGATGTCGAGCGGCTTGTGATGCAGACGGCCCAACTCTACGGCGCGGTGATGGAGTTGGACGGACTGACCTCCGTCGAGGCGGGGAGATTGACTTCGCTTGCCGACGATAAGCACGAACTGCCTGGCATCGGCAATTCCGACACCACAGGCGGCCAAACCGGTCCCCTGCTGGGATTGTCCTAAGGCGCGACCCGCTCTTTCAATCGACAAAAATCCGCGAGAGAGATTTGGACCGAGCGCAGCGGCGCCTTGAGCGTCCAGACGACGCCTTGTTCCCCAAATTTTAGTTGTCCGGTGCCGCTAAGCGCTTGTGGCGCAACCCGCTTGAGCACGACGGAGCCAAAACCGCGGCGCGTCGTCCCACTCAGGTTCGGCCCACCCAATTCACGCCAGATCAAGCTAAAGGTATCGGTGCCGTCGGTTGCCGGCGCCGTATCCCATTCGATTTCGACTCGTCCGCCGTGACGTGAAAGTGCTCTATGCTTTGCGGAATTGGTGGCCAGTTCGTGGAAAGCGATGCCGAGATACTGCACGGCATTCGGGCGAAGCGTGATCACAGGCCCGGCCACCGACAAACGGTCCTGCGCCGCGAAAGGTTTGAGTTGCGCCTTGAGCAGGTCGCCGATGCTGGCGCCGCGCCATTCGGCGTCGACCAGGAGATCGTGTGATTGCGAAAGCGCCGAGATGCGCTATCGCACCTGTTCGAGGAATGTCGCCGGACTGCCCGCCGATTTGCTCGTCTCATAGATCATCGAAATGATGACCGGATGCGGGCTTCGTCGGCTTGCGTTTGCGTGCGCAGATCAAGCAGCTGTTGATGGCGCCGACAATTTCGCCCGATCCGTCGCGGAGCAGTCGTGGGTGGGCTATAAACGGAATAAGTTCGCCGTCCGGCCGCTCTGCCTGCAATGGCCTGGTCCCACGTGATATCGTGTCCTTCAACCATGGAAACGGCCATCGGGCACTCAGCACGCGCCATCGGCCGACCATCGAGGTGACGGAGTTTCCACGAGCCGCACCACAGGTCTCGGCCAAGACCGGACGATGCCCCCAAATGTCGGCAGCGGCCTCGTTGTAGAACGTGATGCGGCCGTTTTTGTCGGAACCTCGTCAGCCCGGGGCGGTTCTCCCGTTAGCCCAGCCTGACCCAGCAACAAGTCGCCTGGAAACCGTGTCGCCGATGGCAAACGACAACCATTACGGCAAACAGACCTGATCGGCATCCAGCTTCAAAGGCCGCGGAACGCTGTTTCGCAGCCTTTACATTGCGCCGGCGGCTTCGCATCGACAGGAACCAATCTATGGCCAGAGCGTTTGCCGCTGCGTACTCTTCTCAGACGTAGCCAGACGGAGTGAGGGACATGGCTTCATCGGTACTTATCGGCATTCTGATCACTTTCCTGGTGATCATCCTGGTGCTCTATCTCATCCAGCGTCTGCCGCTCGATGGCCGCACGAGGCAGATCGCGCAGATCGTTGTCATCATTATCGGCATCATTTCGCTGTTGAAATACCTGGCCGTATTTTAGGATAAGGATCGCCATGATATCCCAAACAATGGCATGGATCATTGGAACGGCGTTGTTTGCAGCAACAAGCACGGCCTACGCCCGACCCGACACGCGTTCGATGACCTGCGAGGAGACGCAGCGCCTGATCCAGAGCCATCACTCGGCGGTGTTGACGACCGGCCGGAATACTTACGATCGCTATGTCCGCCAATACGGCAACGAGTGCGACTGGCCGGAGGTGCCGGTCGCTGCCTCCGTTCCGACACGTGATGGCCAGTGCCGTGTCTATTGGTGCCGGGAACCGGTGTTCGATTTCCCGAACTGACATATCCAGCAGCCTTGCGGCGGTCGTTGCCATGGCGCTGCCGCGTTCAGACGATGCATTGCGCGAGGCGACATGGAACCCTTGCGCTGCGGGTGAATTGATTGTGCGCATGGCGCTGCAAGATGTAGCGGTGTGATGCCCAACCAGATGGAGGAGCGGTCATGCCCAATGATACAAGGCGGAGCGGCAGCTGCCTGTGCGGCGGCATCCAGTTTTCGGTGACGGGAGATCCCTTTCGGATTGGCCTTTGCCATTGCAAGGACTGCCGCAAGGCTAGCGGGTCGGCTTTTTCGGCGTTTGCAGTGTGGCCGCTCGAGGCGTTCGAAACGACGGGTATCGTCAGCAGCTACGGCGACAGAAGTTTTTGTCCCACCTGCGGCGGCCGGGTCCCTTTGGTTCGTGAGAATGAGGTGGAAGTGACGATTGGCAGCCTCGATGAGGTGCCCACCGAAGGGCTGGAGCCCAGCTATGAACTCTGGGTCAATCGCCGTGAGCACTGGTTGCAACGCTTGCCTGCCGCCCGGCAATTCGAGCACGACCGAGTCGATGACGAGCCGACAAACCGGACAGCCGAACCGATTTCTGACGGTGTCGAGACGCCGTCTAGCTTGCCGCAACGCAAGTCGGCCTAGCGCGAGCGGCGCAGACAGCCGGCAGGCAGGAAATTCATTCTCGAAACCGCCCGATGCCGACAGGACCGGGTCCGACAACATTTCACCCGGTAGAAGCCAAACGCAAAAAAGCCCGCCTTGGCGTCAAGCCAAGGCGGGCGGTAGATCATCCGGCCTGCGCTGCCGTGGAACGATGGATTGGCCAAAGCCCTGGGCTGAGACCCATGCCGTTTGTAACCGGCGATTGACTACGGAGCGTCTCCGGTCAGCTGGAATTCGTCTTGTGGTTGCAACGATGCTACGTTTTGTTTGGAAACGAGAGCTTAAGACCACGCAATATCGTTACGTCAACTATGCTGTCCAAGTATCTCGCGGTGTGAACTGAAGGAATCTTCCTGTCTTGTACAAAAGAACGCTTTGTTTATTTTCTTTCCGTCACATAGTGTAGCGAATCTTGAATCCGGATGGGGCGGCTTTCATGCAGCCAGCGCCTTCGCAGGATCGCGGTCCGCACGTGCAATATCCACTTCACGGCAATCTTCATGCAAGCATAGTCAGCACAAAGTTCATGCGCAGACATTGGGGGGCACCGATGGACCAGCCGAGCAAAATGGAGAACCTGCAGTTCGCGCAAGGGATACTGCGGGAGCTTCGGCAGAAAGCCGAAGGCGACGGCGAGAAGCTTCTGACCTACCTCATCGACATGGCCTACCTTGAAGCCAGCGACCGCATCCGTGCCCACTGGGTCGGCAATCACGAGCCCGAAAACCGCAGGGCCAAGGGGTAGTGTCAAGGGGTAAACCCGAAATGGGGCTATGGTTGCCCCCACGGAGCGTTTGATCAGACGCTTGGGGCCGGCGAGGCCACCGGTCAGTTGGCAATACCGGCTGAGATGTCAGCCAGAGCCTCCCTCACCCGAGTTTCGCTGACGCCGCGCGTGTCCTTGACCCAGCTGGGCGTCGAAAGCGGCGGTTCGATAAAGCGAACATGGTTGTTTACGGGCCCATGCACATAGGGGCGATTCAGCCCGTAGATGAGCGCGCATGGGACGTTCAGGGCAGCGGCGGCGTGGGAAATCCCGCCATCAACCCCGAGGAACATGGTCGACGCAGCGATTTGGCACATCGCGTCAGCAATCGACGGGGTCGAGGTGAAGTCGATTGCCTCAGGAATGGCGGCGCGGATTTTTGCGGCACCGGCGTGCTCGCGCGGTCCGCCTACAATCCAGATTGCCCAGCCGCGATCATGATGGTCTCTGGCGATCGAAATGAAGCGCTCGACGGGCCATGAGCGGAAATTCTCAATGTCGGCAGTATAGAGCGCCAGTGCCGGTCGGTCGGCATCGATCTTCTTGTGCTGGCGCCATTCGTCCAGTTCGGCCGGATCGACCACAAGCCGGGGCGCCGGCCACTCTGCGCCCGCAGCCGGCTTTTCGCCAAGCGAGGCAATCGAGCAGACTTCCTCGAACAGCCGCGTCTTGCGGGGTCCGAAGGCCCATAGATGGGCCAACCAGCCGGCGGGGAAGCGATTGAGGAGGCCGAATTGCAACTCCTGCGGATAGCCGATGCGCTCCTCTATTCCGGCCATGAACGCCATCAGCGCCGCCTTGGTGCTGCTGGTCATCAGATAGGCCGTACGGTAATTTTCCTTGCGCAACTCGCCAACCAGGCGGCTGCGCTCGCCAAAACCGGGGCGCTGATGACGCTTGGCAAGCGCCCAGCCCTTCCTGACATGCGGCATCAGGCGCGCCAGCGGCGCTGCAACGGGCGAGGTGACGACATCTATGGGGCGATCAGGAAATCGCGCGGCAATGATCTGGATGGCGGAATGGCAACGGACGAAGTCGCCGACCGCGGGGAAGCCGACGAAGAGGATTGGATCGCCGGTCGTCAAGGAAGCGCTTCGCCGTCAAGGATGCGGGCATAGAGATCCAGATAGCCGCGCGCCGCTTTTTGGATGGGAAATCTCGTCGCGGCCGATTCGCGGCATTGCTGAGGCGTAAGGTCGGCGACGGCCTCGAAAGCGGCCGCAAATTCTTCATCGGTCTCAAAGAAGCGCCCGCTGTCGGCATCGACCGTCTCGGGCAATGCGCCTCGCGTCGTCGTCAGCACCGGAGTGCCGCACAACATGGCTTCGACCGGTGCGTTGCCGAACGGCTCCTCCCAGGCGATGGGGTTGAGGAAGGCTCGCGCTTCGCCGAGAAGGCGAAGCTTCGGCTCGCCGTCAACGATTCCGTGGAAACGGTATCGCCTGCCAAGGCTCTTGAAAAACAACCCTTCGCGGCGGGTCTGACTTCGGCCCAGCAGTTTCCAACGCGAGCCACCGGCGATATCGAGACCGAAATCGAATTTTTTGGCGAGATCGACGGCGCGGTTGAGGCCTTTGCTTGATCGTGCAATGCCGGCGAGAAATAGCAGGCGGTCGCCCTTTGCAGCCGACAAACGATAGGCGTCCACCGGAAAGCCATTGTAGACGAATGTCTCGCGCCCATGCTGGCGGGCATGATTGGCGCTGATAAAGCTCCAGTTTGCAACTGGCATGGGCTGGTCCGGCATAAAGCCGCGCTGCGTATTCAGCGTTGGAAATGGCACCTCGACGGGCCAACTATGGGTGTGGACGATTTGCGTGTCCCGCGGAATGGCTGCCCGGCATTCGGCATCGGTCGAAGCGTGCCGGACTTCGAAGAGCGGGTGGCTGGAGCCAGGGCCAGCGATCACCACGACTTCGTGTCCGAGACGAACCATCTCCGTGGCCAGCCATTCGACCTGACGCTGAATCCCACCGTAACCTCGGCAGGGTATTACGCCCTTCAAAACGAGCGTCACCCGCATTGACCTTGCCTCACAATGCTCTCAAAGACGGCCCAGTTGCGTCACGGGCCGGGCATTGTCAAGGTCGCGCCAGAAACGCGAAAAGCCGCGGCGGCCTCGATCGGGTTACGGAATCGTTAATCAGCGCTTGCTACTATACCGGATGACCAAGAATCTCGGCAATGCACCCAGGACCATCTCCAGGCAACAGCCAAAGACCTCCGCTCTTGGTGGGCTGACGCCCGCCCTGTTTCCCCTTGTGGTCGTCGCGCTCGGATACGTGATCGGTCGGCAATTCTTCGGCTTCTAGGGCGACTCGTCTAGGCGCGCACGGTAAAGGCTCGCGCCACGCGGGGGACGCCGTCAATGTCCACCCAACCTCCAAAACCAACCGGCGGCACCGTACGCCGCTACCCACTGCCCCGCACGTAAGCAAATTTTGTGCAATCACGGGAACGTGATATTCACTGATCACCGGACAAGGGGGCGCTGATGAGGTGTCTGGTGATCAATCTTGATCGTTCTCGCGATCGGCTGGCGCATGTCGCGTCCGAGTTCGGCCGGATCGGAGTACCATTTGAGCGTGTCTCCGCCATCGATTGCCCCGATTGCTGCTCTGTCGCCAAAAGCCCGCTAAGCGCTGCTGAGGTTTGCTGTTTCCTGAGCCACCGCTCGTGTTGGGAGATCGTTGCGAACGGCGCGGATCAATATGGCGCGGTTTTCGAGGACGACGTCGTTTTCGGCGCGGGCGCCGGCTCGCTGCTTGCTTCCGATCGATGGGTGCCGCGCGATGCCGATGTGATCAAGCTGGAAACGCATTTTGCCAAAGTGAGGGTCGGACGCAAGGAAGTCGCTCTCGATGATGGGTTTTCGCTTGCCAGACTTTATGGCCTGCACGCGGGCGCCGCAGGCTATGTAATCTCCAGATCGGCAGCGCAAAGATTGCTGCGCAGGACCATGCATCTGAGAGGAGAGGTCGACTTCGTTCTTTTTCACCCAGGATTCATGACCTGCTCGCTCAACCGAACCTATCAGATCATGCCGGCGCTTTGCGCACAGCACCATTTTGTTTCGGGACGAGAGCGCTTTCCAAGCCTCGTGCGACGGCCCGGGAGGCGGCCAAAACCGTTTCTCGATCGAATTGTCGGAGAAGCGGTGCGAACCTTCGCCTATCTTCGAAACCAGAGCCTGACCGGAACAAAGAAGATCGAGGCCGTCGCGTTCTCAGGCTCTGAGGTCGACGGCAAACCCGTCCACGGCGCGTTCATCTATGGGCAGCCCGAGCACGGCCACCTCAACAAGGCGGCCGGCATACCGATCGCGCGGAAGAATAGTTCGACCGCCAGATAAGCAGACGATAGAGGCTGCGCTACGAAACAGCCTTTTCGCGGACCGGAAGCTTCCAGCCCGGCCTGACAAAGTGGCAGGTATAGCCGTTGGGGTATTTCTCGAGATAGTCCTGATGCTCTGGCTCCGCCTCCCAGAAATCGCCCACCGGCGCAAGCTCGGTGACGACCTTGCCCGGCCACAGTCCAGAGGCATCGACATCAGCGATGGTGTCTTCGGCGACGCGCTTCTGCTCGTCGCTGGTGTAGAAGATCGCCGAGCGATAGCTCATTCCGACATCGTTGCCCTGGCGGTTCCTGGTGGTCGGATCGTGGATCTGGAAAAAGGATTCGAGCAATGTGCGAAAGCTGATCCTGGCCGGATCGAAAACGATCTCGATGGCTTCGGCATGGCTGCCGTGGTTGCGATACGTGGCGTTGGGCACATCGCCACCGCTATAGCCGACGCGGGTAGAGATCACGCCGGGATAGCGCCGGATCAAATCCTGCATGCCCCAGAAACAGCCGCCGGCAAGGACTGCACGTTCGGTAGACGTCGCCATATCATACCTCCATTGGATTGCTCCTTAGGTAGGCATTGTCGCTGGCTTCTTCCAGCATCTCAAGTGCATCACTCGTTGCCGGCCGAGCCGAACCGCCGCACGATGACCTCGAAGACGATGTCGGAAATCCACATGGCCGAGACGCCGATCAAAAAGGCGGCGGCGAGCGTCGTGGTGTCGTCGGCCGGATCGGGGATAGGCATGCCGGTTGCCCTGAACCAGGCGACGGCAGGCAGCGTCAGATACGCAGCCGCCAGCGCCCCGCAGATCGGCGAGGCAATCATCTCGCGCAGCTTGTAGCGATGGCGCGACAGTGCTCTCAGCACGCCGCCGGCTAGCCCGGCGGCGACGACCGGCCCCTTGATGCCGAGCATGTCGAAGAGGTCGTGCATCGGCTAAGGCCTCCATCCGCAGAGCTTTTGTCCCTTGCGGTTGTGCGCCAAGAGCGCTCTCGCCTCGCGTCCGACAGGACGTCGACGGCTTCGGCCGACAGGCGCAGCGGGCTCGAAATCGCGCAGAAGCCGCCCGAAGCAGTCGTGCACCCGGCAAGCGCCACAAGCAGCGCAAGCATCAGTCCCTTGCCCATGATTTCAGCTCCTTTCGAACAGCGTCCGCCGGCAGTGCGCCGACGTCGTTCTGCACCTGCTCAGCGACCGCGCGCGCCGCGGCCTCAGCGGCCGCCAGTTTGCCGCGCTCGGCCCTGGCGCCGGCCAGCCGCTGGTGAGCGCCCCAGCAAAGGGCGGCGATGACCGATGCCAGGAAGCCCAGCAGCGCTTTGTTGCCAAGCAGGACGGCGAGGAGCGCGCTCACAGCAGCCACCCGGCGACAAGTCCGGCGGCAAAGCCGATAGCATAGGGTTTCGCGGCTTCGAGATAGGCGATGAGCAGTTGTTGAAACCCTTCCATGTCAGTGCTCCCAGCCGGATTTGCGGCGGCCAGCCAATGCCAGGTCTCGGTGACCGAGGCGATGGCGGGACCGGCGGCGATCTCCAGACCAGCTTGAATGTCGGGGTCGGAAGAAAATGCCGCCGCGTAGTCGGCGCCGAGCAGGCCACGCGCGACCAGAACACCGGCGCCGTAACGCAAGCCGATGCGGATGAAGACGGCGATCATGTCGAACTCCTTGCGAAAATCGATTTCAGGATTTGAAGCAGCGCACGCCAGAACGGCAGGCGTTCGACGGGGCTGACACGCCCGCCGGTAGACACCGGCGGCATCGCACTGCCGGGCTTCGGCGAGAGCGCTGATGGCTGGGTCGGGGAGCCCGGCAAAGGTGCCGGAGCGGGCTGTAGTGCCGACATCAACAGCGCCTGGGAACGGACCGACCTGATGCGATCGCTCCAACCCTTGCCGAAAACCGGCCAGGTCGGCAGCCGCCGCAGGAATGCCAGGCGGGCATCGCAAAGATCGTCGATGACTGCGCCCGGTGGCCTGGCGCCGACAGCTTTGAGCGTGGCCGGGCCGATCCTGCCGTCCTGTGCGGTGCCAACTGCCGCCTGCAGATATTTAGTCGCCTTGCCCGGCCCACTGTTCACGGCGAAGTCGAAGACAGCATAGTCGACACCGCCGGAAAGCTCGGCGCCGGCAACGGCATCCCAATAGAAGCGGCGATAGACCTTCGCCACCTGAGCATCCGTGATATGGTGAAGGTCGTCCTTCGTCGCATCCGCCTTCACGTAGCGGCGGAAATTGGCCAGCGTCACGCCCTTCATGGTAGCGCCGCCGGGATCGGCCGGATTGTCGGACCAGCCGCCTTCCGATTTGAGGACGAGCGCAAGCGCCCGCGCGAAGTTGCGGTCCATGGGTAACCTCAGGAGATTGTGGAATTTAGCTCGGAGACTTTAGCCAGTCACAGAGACGAGTGTCCTGTTGATCCTGACTGTGCCGACGGCATGTCGGTTGGCCAGCTATAACGCTTCCTCACGGGAGAGGAATTTTGGATGGAGCGGCTAAAGCGGGCTCACGGAAGCACTTCGCCGTCAAGGATGCGTTTATAGAGTTCCAGATAGGCCTTTGCGGCTTTCTGGATCGGAAATCTTTCGGCTGCCGATTCACGGCATGTTCGCGCGGAAATGCTGTTGATCTCATTGAGACCGTGAGCAAACTCGTCATCGGTTTCGAAGAAACGCCCGCTGTCTGCATCGACCGTTTCGGCAAGCGCGCCGCACGGAGTGGTCAGCACAGGCGTTCCGCACAGCATTGCTTCGACCGCCGCCATGCCGAACGGCTCTGCCCAGGAGATCGGGTTAAGGAAGGCGTACGCCTCGCCGAGCAATCGGAGCTTTTCCTCGCCATCGACAGTGCCGTGGAAGCGGTAGCGCCGCGATAAGCTCTTGAAGAACAGAGACTCTTTCCGGGTTTGGCTGCGCCCGAGCAACTTCCACCTCGAGCCACCCGCGATATCGAGCTCGAAGCTAAATTTCTTCGCCAGATCGACGGCCCGGTTGAGGCCCTTCCCGGCCCTCGCGATACCGCCCAAAAACAACAGCCGCTCACTTTTCCGATCTGCCAGCCGGTAGGCATCCACAGGGAAACCGTTGTAAACAAACGTTTCTCGATCATGATGATGCGCGTGACTGGCGCTGACGAAGCTGTAATTTTGCCCCTTTCTCGGGGCGTTTGGAACATAGCCGTGCAGAGTGTAAAGCGCACGATACGGGCTTTCTACATCATACCAGCCGTTGAAATGCACGATGTCAGTATTGATAGGAATCGCCCCCAGACATTCCACTACTGACGCGGCCTGCCGGACCTCGCAACGCGGATGGGTGGAGCCCACTCCGGCAATCAGTGTGATTTTATGTCCGAGAGATGCGAGTGCGCTGGCGAGCCAATCGATTTGCCGCTGGGTGCCGCCGTAGCCTCGACAGGGAATTTTGCCTTGCACTGCAATAGTAATATGCATGTTCCAACGTTTAGACCGTTGCTCACATTTCGCAAGCTAGGCCCACGCTCTCAAAACGAGTTTCCAGCTAGCGTTTGTTATGTCGTTAAAACCTGTTCCAGCCTTGTTGAGGACTTTAAGTGCGCCAGCAGCATTACCAATCCGTACATTCAAATTGGTGGCATCTGGCACGATGCTAATAGCTTGAGCGGTCGCATCAGTTGTATTGAGAGATGGGTTAATGGGTATCTCGTCACCAACCGAATACCCCGAATTAGCCGTAGTACATTGAATGAAGGCCGCATAGAGCTTCGGCTTCACCCCCAGCCCATGAGCCAACGTCAGCGACCCGCCGGATGTGATGGTCTGTTGCGGGCTTTCATAAAACTTCTGAAGCAACGCCGTGGACGACTGGACATAGCGTGCATCCTGTTCGGCCTGCGACCATTGCAGCTTGATCCATCCTCCCCAGGCACCGCCAGCCTGCCTGCACCGCCATAGCTTTTGGTCTGCCGCCGTAGTGTCGTTGACGAAATCATGCACCGTCTGCGTCCGGTAGCCAGTGCTTCCGTGCGCTTCCACAAAGCCCAGGAACCAATTTACGCCGTCTGGCGCATTAGCCGCCGCCGAGGCCATATACCAGCCGTTGTCCAGGGCGTTGTTCCAATCGGTGATCGTCTGCGCGACGACACCAAGGTTGGGTCGGCTATCAAGTTTCAGATCAAACCCAGCCTTGACGAACCCCGTTGTAGCCAATTGCGTGGTATTCGTTCCAGGCGCTGCGGTCGGCCCCGTTGGCGTCCCGGTAAATGTCGGGCTGGCCTTCGGCGCCAGGCTGGACACCGCGATCCCACTATCCTTCCCCACCTTGCCCGTGGTGCCCGCGAAAGTGACAATATTGTCGGTTGCCGAAGACGCAGGCCCCAAAAAATCTCCTACTCCCGTCCCGTCGGCGCCTCTGTCGCCGGCACGGTCGAACATCAGCCAGATGCCGTTGGCCACCGTCGGCAAAGTGCCGGCGCCGCTGACATAGGCGAGCGTCAGTTTGCGGTAGCGTGTCGCGGCCATCAGATCGTCGCGCAGTTTGACCACCTGGCCGTCCTTGCGGTGGTAGAGGCGGAATTCCTCGAACCAGGGCAGCAGCGTCGAAAACACCTTGAAGCGGCCGGATTGCATGCGGTCGAGCATCTCCATCAGCCCGGCCTCGACCGAGACCGAGCCGTCGGCAAAGCGGGCGTGACCCGAGAGCATGTTCAGCCCGTGCGCGGCGTATTGCCTGGCGAGCGCAGTGCCCGCCGCCTCCAGCGTCTCGCGGCGGCCGTCGCGCGGCCAGGCCCACGGCAGCCACTCGCCCCACGGCTTCAGCGCCAGCACCTGCATCGCCGGCGTCTGCTGCGAGGCGCGGGCCGCCTTGGTGACGTAAACAACATCGCCTTCCGTATCCCAGGCGAGCTCGACCGCCGCCGACGGATGGTCCCAGCCGAAATCAAGCGCGCCGATCCGCGGCCAGTAGCGCGGCAGCCGGAACGGCTCGCAGGCGATCAGCTCCTCGGCAAGCGGAAAGATGCGGCCGGAGCCCAGCACCGGAATGCCCTTGGCCCTGGCCTCGCGCTCATGCTCGGGATAGGCAGCAACGATGGCGGCACGCTCGTCCGGCGAATAATGCCCGGCATCGTCGATGGTCATGAAGGTGACGTGACGGGTCATCGATCTTCACCTGCACGAATTGAATCAGGGATGGCTCTAATAGATTGTTTTTAATAGCTTTTCGCCACGCAAACCGACGCCGGCACCGCCCCTCATCTGGCTGCCGCCATCTTCTCCCCGTAAACGGGGAGAAGGACGCTGCCGCCGCCGGTTTCGCCAATCGCCGACGCTGCAGGAAGAGCGCCGAAGTTGCGGCCAGCCCGCTTCTCCCCGTTTACGGGGAGAAGGTGCCGGCAGGCGGATGAGGGGCAGCGCATGCGTCGAATAATCTCGACTAGCCCTTCCCCATGCCCTCCACCTCACCCGCCGACAAAAACCGCAACACCACATCGCTCATGCCGAGCAACCGCGTGAACGTCACGATGGCGATGCCACCCGTCGCGTTGGTGCGGGTCAGGCCTTCGGAATAGATATCGAGCGGCGGCTCCTCGTCGAACCAGACGCCGTGCAGCGTTTCGCCCTGCCACTTTTCGCGGCCCTTTTCGTAGCTCTTGAACGACAGCACCGATTGATCGGCCTGGACATCGCCGCCGCCGCCCTCACCTCGGTCATTGATGGCCAGGAAGGGTCAAACCAATCACTCTCAACGACCGCGTTCGACCGGTTCACTCTTTCAGTAGCCAGTGTCGCTTGCCGGAGCTGCGTCCGTCAGTCGGCGGCCAATGGTATTCTCAACGGGACGCTAATATACGTAGACGCTCCAACGAGCAGCGCCTGCCAGATGCTTGAGGAATGCCATGCGAAGGTCCATCTTCACGGCGATGTGCATCGCCGCCGCGACAGCCGCCAGCGCCCACGATTGGTACCAAGACAGGATTGACCCACAGACGAAATTCAAGTGTTGCGGTGGTTCTGATTGCCGCGCCATACCTCGGTCTTCGGTGCGGCCCAGGATCGACGGTGGTTACATCTATTTGCCGGATAATTTCATCATCCCACCGGACCGTGTGCAGGAATCCCCAGACGGCCAATACCATATCTGCGAAGGTACATACGTCATAACCAATCAGCTGTATTTGCGTTGCTTCTTTGCACCCCGTGTAAAGATCTCTCTGCTTCTTCCGCATTGAGCCAGATACCGAGCGCCGCTGCGGCAGCACCGGCGCCCTCCCCTTGCGGAGGCTCTACTTCAACCTCCCGCTCTGCCCTCCACCTCACCCGCCGACAAAAACCGCAGCACCACATCCGACATCCCAAGCAGCGGCGTGAACGTCACGATGGTGATGCCACCCGTGGCGTTGGTGCGGGTTAACCCCTCGGAATAGATATCCAGCGGCGGCTCCTCGTCGAACCAGACGCCGTGCAGGGTTTCGCCCTGCCACTTTTCGCGGCCCTTCTCATAGGACTTGAACGAAAGCACCGATTCATCGGCCTGCACGTCGCCGCCGCCGCCCCAGCGCACCACGATGCTGTCGAGCGCGCCCGGGGCGCCGCGGCCCATGGTCGTGTGCAGGATGGCGTTGGCCGGGATCATGCCGGTGCCCCATGCCGCCTGCTGCTGCGGCGGGCCGACCAGCACGCGCTGCGGGTTGTCGCGCGTGCCCTCGCCCGTCACGCCGGCAGCCCATAGCCTGACGGGGTGTCGAAGGTCTTGCCCTGCCACCACGCGGGGTAGCGGCCGGTGAGATGCATGGCCCATTCGGCGCCGCCGGCCCTGGTCTTGCCGAGCTGGTTGCCGGCCATGAACAGACGTTCCCGGTTCTGCGCGCCGGCGGCGTGAAACTGCGCCTGCCTGGGATAAGGCCGGTAGGCGGCAAGCTGGTTAGTCCTGCGCCTGCGGTCCAGCTCCTGCAGCAGCGCCAGATAGTGGCGGCGCGCCTTCAGGCTGGTCGCCAAACGGCCCGAGGACGGCTTCGAGGCCGCGGATGCGGCGGCGGATCTCGTCATCGCTCAGGGCTTCCAGATTGTCAGATGAAACATGCAAATCCTTGGCCAGATCCTTGGGCAGCACCGATTGCACGATCTTCAGATACTGGTCGGGCTTGTCGGCCCGGACCGCGGCAATGACGCCGGCGCCATTGGCGCGGAAATCGGCGCGCACCGCGTCGAGGAAATCATCGCCAAGCGTCTTCTTCGTCCGCTTCGGCTTGGCAGCGGCGGCGGCAGGCGCCTTGCGGTCAGGGCGCGCACGCGGCGCCGTCCGGTCAGCCATGATCCGAGATCCCGGCGGGCTCGGCGGTCGCTGCCTGCTTCGCCGGCCCCTTGATCTTGCCGGACTTGATCTTGCCGGACTTGCGCCGAGCCGATTTTGCCCTTGACCGTTTTGGAGGGGCCTTGCGGGCCGCATCAGCGGCCGGCGCGTGGCGTTTTCCGGCGGGCGCGGCTTTCAGGGTTGCCCTGGCAAGGGCGATCGCCCGGCCGTCGTGCGTGCCGCGCGGAAAACCGAAGCCGCCGATGGCATCGACGGAACCGCCGCGAACCATGCCGATCAGCACGCCCGGCACGACCGGCTCGACGCGGCCGATGCGCGCCTGCGGGGCAGCGCCCTCGAACACGCCAATGGCGCTGACGACCTCGCGGCCGTCATCGTCGGTGATGATGGTGGCATAGCGGTTGGACATGGGGGCCTCGCGGATAAGGCAGAGTGAACCGAGGATAGCGTTCCCCCCTCTGTCCTGCCGGACATCTCCCCCTCAAGGGGGGAGATTGGCAGCTCCAGGGTCGCGACCAATTTGCAGCGCTGACGATTGGCGAAAGCAAGGCGGCAGTCCCATCTCCCCCCGTGTGGGGGTTGCGGCGTGGTCCGCGCAGCGGACGGAAAGCCAATTGCTTGGCTTTCCGAACGACGAACGTCCGGCAGGCCAGAGGGGGGTGCTGTCCCGCCGACATCCGATATCCGCACGTTGTGGGCATCAGGAAAACAAAACCCGCCTCGTGGGCGGGTCCGTGGCGCAATCAGCACCATGGACAAATCATAGCAAAGCTGCCCTCACCCGTCAATACAAAAAAGGAAATAATTCCTACTTCGGTCAAAGCCGCGTCTTGGCGCGGCCGCGCATTGCGCAAGGGCAGCATCGATGGGATGCTGCGTCTCGTCGGAGAGCGCAATGAGCAATGTGACCAGTCACTATGGCAGCGGCGGCATTGTCGAGCGCATCCTGTCGGCTGTGCCGGACGCAAAGGCCGGCAGCCTCGCAGCCAAACAACTCTATCCGTTCGATCAGCTTCATGGCCGCGAGCTGATCGCCACGCAGGACCATGCCGCGCGTCTTGCGCCCTCCGCCGGCGATCGGGTTCTGGACATCGGCAGCGGCATTGGCGGCCCGGCCCGGTTCCTTGCCGAGACCTATGGGTGCAGCGTCGACGGCGTCGACCTGACGCAGGCGTTCGTCGAGGCATCCCGCCGATTGACCGAGCTCTGCGGCCTAGGCGACAAAGTGCGTTTCCATGAGGCCGATGCGACAAGGCTGCCTTTTGCGGACGACACATTCGACGCGGCAATCTGCTTCTATGTCGGCATGAATATCGCTGACAAGGCGGCGGTCATCGGGCAAGCGTGGCGCGTGCTGAAGCCGAAAGCCAGGCTTGTCTGGACCGAGGCGGTGCTGGCGGACGGCGAGCCTTACTATCCCTTGCCTTGGGCGGTGTCGTCGGCGGCCAGTCATCTTGTCGACGGCGAGACCCTGAAGGCTCTGTTTGCTTCAGCCGGATTCCGGGTCGACGATGTCATCGACGAAACCGGCGATCATGTCGAGCTGGCGTTGAAACGGGCAAATTCCGGCATCGTGCCCTCGCCCGCCCAGCAGCAGGCCAATGAGATCGTGCTCGGCGCCGAGTTCGTGCATCGGCGAAAAAACTACATAAGCAGCCTGAGCGAGGGAAAACTCGCGTCACTGGCCGTCATCGCTTCCAAGCCGGCCTGAAAAACAAAACCCGCCTCGGCGGCGGGTCGGCGGCGCAAATCAGCACCATAGGCAAATCATAGCATAGCTGCCCTCACCGGTCAAGATATGTCAGGAAAGAATTCCTACATCGACATCGATCGGAGACTCGGCGATGCTAGCGCTACCACATCCGGCGTCAAGTCATATGCATATGTTCTAAAGTGCCATGCCGTCGGCGGATGTTGTCTGATAATTTGCCCTTTGGCATCAAGGGGGCAAAAGAAGCCATGTCTGAGGACAAAATCCGAAATATAAATCTGACCGCCGACATCGTCGCGGCATTCGTGCGCAACAATTCAGTGCCTCCGGATAGCCTGCCGGCGTTGATCGAGAGCGTCAATGCAGCGCTCGCGGCCGTGGACAATCCCGTTGCTCCGCCGCAACCTGCGCCTGAGCCTGCGGTCAACCGCAAGCGCTCGGTAACGCCGAATTTCATTTACTGCCTCGAGGATGGCAAGAAGTTCAGGTCGCTGCGGCGTCATCTCGGCTCCGCCCATGGCATGACGCCGGAAGCCTATCGCGCCAAATGGGACCTGCCCGGCGACTATCCGATGACGGCGCCCAGCTACGCCGCCAAGCGCTCGGAGCTGGCAAAGGAGTTCGGGCTCGGCATCAGGACACCCGAGGCCCCGGCCGCCAAGGCGCCGGCCAAGAGCAAGACCAAGGCGTAAAGGCACGCCCCCTCCGTGCCGTACGCCTGCTGGAGGACGATCATGGTGGCCGGAGAGCCCAATGACGTTCGCGTGGAACGTGTCGACCGCCGCCAATGGGCGGTGCTGGTTGCCGAGAATGGCACGGTGACCCAGCATCTGTTCATGGCCCAGGAAGCGGCCGAGGAGTTTGCCGACGGCGAGCGGACAAGGCTCGGCCTTCCCGCCAGGCCGCCGGCGGCGGATCCGCTGGCCTGAACAGTCCTTCAACCGGCTGCAGGATACAAGACGCAGCCTTCGACAGGCCGTCTAGCGACTGGTCATTAGCTGGCTCTTATGGAATCATTCCACTCCAACTCGGGGGAGAGCGGGATGGACAAACCAGCCATGGCATCCGTGTTCAGGATGCGGCAAGCGCCAGCCACTGTTTCGGGCGTTCGCAGCGTCGGCCAAGGCCAGGCCGATCCGGTCATCGGCAGAAGGCCGCTCGGCGAGGCGATCCGCTTCGTCATCGACGCCCATCCCCATTACGACATCAGCGGCGTTTCGATCGCCTATGGCGACGGCTCGGCCCCTCGCCTCGGCAGCCGGGAGGTCAAGGCGCTGTGGGCCGAATATGGCCGCCGCTGGATGGAAGAGTAGCGCAGGCCATCGGCCGACGCCTATCGCTTGCATCCCCGTCCGGATCGTAACAGCGGCTCATGCGTTGAGCCTGAGCCAAATGGGAGCAACAGCCATGAACGTCGCCAATCTGCAACTCGAAGGCCTGCTGATGGCCGTCGCTTCGATCAATCAGGTGCTGGTGCGCAAGGGCCTGCTCACGGTCGAGGATATCGACATCGCGCTGCGCAAGGCCGAGGCCATCGAAACCGGCGAGGAGCGGTCCGACGGCATGTCGGAGTCCAACCGCGACGCCGTCAACTTTCCGATCCGACTGCTGGAACTGGCCAATCAATGCCAGCCGGAGGCGGACATGCCGTCCTTCTCGAAACTGGCCCGCATGGTCGGCCAGATGAAGGAACCCTACAACGACCAGATGTGAGGCGGTCTGCCGACGCGGGGCCTCACCCTCGGCCGAGTTTCGAGGCCAGCACGCTGCCCGGTCCATGCACGGCGGCGAACAGCAGGCCGGCCGCGAACGGGAAATGGGACATGAAGGCGCCGAACTCGGCCTGGTTGCCGGCCCAGTGCGACGGACCGTGGAAGGCAAAGCCGAGGAAGACCACATAGACGGCGGCGACCAGGGCAGCCGGCGTGAAGAATGCTCCGGTCAGCAAGGCGATCACCAGCAGCGTTTCGAGGATCGCGGCGCACCAGGCCAGAAACAGCGGGAACGGGAAGCCGGCGGCGGCGATGTAGCCGGCAGTCATGCCCATGTCCGTAAACTTGAGGGCTGCCCCCATCGCGAACATAGCGGCCAGGGTCAGGCGGGCGATGAGAAGGGCCGCGGTCTGCCACGGCGATTGAACGGCTTCCATGATGTGCTCCAAAGGTTTGCAACGGGTTTCGCCCCAAGGACGGGCGCCACGCCGCCGATCCTACACCAGCCCGCGAAATTCTTTCGCGGCAAAGCCGGACCTCGCAAAAGGAGGCGCTTGCCATCCTCTTGCCGCGCGTGGCCGCTCAGAGCTTCGCCATCAGCTCGCGTCCCAGCCGCTTCGGCGGCTCGGCGCGCAGCACGACATTGGTCGTCACCGCGCCGTAGCGGCCGATGGCGTCGACGATGCTTTCGAGGTCGGGCGGCGACGGCACGACGACCTTGACGAGGAAACAATCCTCACCGGTCACCCGCAGTACCTCGAGCACCTGCGGCATGGCGGCGAATTTCTTCAGGCAGGTCTGGATGTGCTCATGCGTGGTGCGCAGGCGGATCATGGCCATGGTGCCGAGACCGAGGGCGGTGGGATCGATCGCGGCCCGGTAGCCGGCGATGATGCCGCGCTCCTCCAGCCGCTTCACCCGCTCCGACGTCGCGGGCTGGGACAGGCCGACGCGGCGGCCGAGTTCGGAAATTCCGATGCGGCCATCCTCCTGCATGATCTCGATGATTGCCATGTCGGTGGGGTCGAGCCGTGGCCGGTAATCGCCGTTTGTCATGAACACCTTCAATCCATCGGAATTCTTCGTCGCTTTCCGATGATCTCTCATTCCGCGAACAAGGAGAAGCCCTAGGATTGGGACATCATCTGCGGCGAAGAAACAGGATTTTCCATGACCGACTTCATCATTCTGCCGGGCAGCGGCGGATCGGGCGAGGCCCACTGGCAGACACGCTGGCAACAGGCCGACCCGGCGATGCGCCGCTTCAGCCCGGCAAGCTGGGAGCTGCCGGATTTGGACGACTGGGTGGCGGCGCTGGACGTCGCGGTGTCACAGGCACAGACCCCGCCGGTGCTCGTCGCCCACAGTCTCAGCTGCCTGCTGGTCGCGCATTGGCAGGCGGTGTCGAGCCGTCGGATCGGCGGGGCGTTTCTGGTTGCGGTTCCCGACCCGGCCTCGCCGGTCTACCCCTCTTACGGAATTCCCTTCGCCGACACGCCGCGCGGGCCGCTTCGCTTCCCCTCGCTGATCGTTGCCAGCACCGACGATCCCTATGATCCGAACGGTTATGCCCGTGAGAAAGCCGCACAATGGGGCAGCGAACTGCACATCGCCGGGCCGCTTGGTCACATCAACAGCAATAGCGGGCTGGGCGACTGGCCGGCGGGAATGGAGTTGCTGACGGCCTTCGTGAGAGAGAGACAGGCCGACCACGCAATCGCACCATAGACGCCCGAACCGTGCGCCGCGGGCTTGCCCCAGCTTGTCCCGCCAGCTATCTCTCGGGAGGGCGTTTGTGAGGGAGCCTGCGAATGGTGTCCGTCCGATATCTGGTCCGCGATGTCGATCTGTCCATCGCGTTTTATACGAGCCATCTGGGCTTCGCGCTGAAGCAGCAATTCGGTCCGGCGATGGCCATCCTGACGCGCGGCGGCCTTTCGCTCTGGCTCGCCGGCCCCCTGGCGTCGGCAGCCAGGCCGATGCCGGACGGCCGGACACCCGAGCCGGGCGGATGGAACCGCTTTGTGCTCGAAGTCGAGCAATTGCCGTCAATCGTGACTGAGATGGGCGAGGCCGGCGTGCGGTTCCGCAACCAGATGGTCGAAGGTCCGGGCGGGCGACAGATTCTTTGTGAAGACCCGTCCGGCAACGTGATCGAGCTGTTCGAGCCCGGCTAGGCTTCGGCCGTCGCCTCGGATTCGGCGCCGGGCTTTGCCTGGCCTTCCCACTGCCGCTCCGCCTCTGCTTTGCGCTTCGGACAATCCTCGTAGTCATGCTCTCGCGAACCGCAATAGGAGCAGCATTTTGCCGGCGTGTCGGTTCGAAGCATTGTGGCCATGCACAAGAATGCACGAAAATTCATCCGGTTGCAGCAGCGTCTGCGACGTCGCTGCTGGGATGCGTGACCGCCAGCCTGGCGCCGCCCTCAATAGCCGCCGCCGAGGATCGGCAGAATCTCGGCGGCAGACATTGCGCGCGGCGCGTATTCGTCCGGCCTATATCAAAGTTAAATGCGGATGCTGGGCGTGAGGTGGTAGGTGATCGCGATGGGGGGGACTCTCAACGCGCTCGAGGTGTCCCATGGACGTTCGAAATCTGATTGCCAAATTGTCAGCCGCGGTATTGCACCGCCGCGCCGCGTCTTCGCCGATACTGTTCAGGCCGATCCGCAACTCGCTCGCCGACATCCCGTTGAAGCCGGCGCCGCGGCCGCCTTATCGTCCGCATCGGCCGATCTGGCCGGCAAGCAACATGTAGCTCGCCGAGCTGCAACCAGTTTGTGATTTCCTCGTTTATGGCGATCCCGTTTTCAAGGAGGCAGGTGATGAGATCGATCCGGGCGAGACGCGAATGGTTTGGATGGTGAGCGCATGAGCCGTTTTCTGCCCCTGACGATCAGATTCGTGGACGGAAGCGCGATGACGGTGTCGTCGATCGCCGACGCCAGGAGGGCGCTAGGCGGAACATGGAAGAACAAGCAGACGGCGGCCTACAAGGCGGCCGACAGGCTGGTGGACGACGCGTTGAACGGCATTTGCCGCCCGGACATCGCCTTTGCCGCTTTCCAGAATGCCGCCGCCCAACAGGGCTTGCTGAAGCCGGCCAAGCCAAGTGCCGCCCTTGCCATGCTCGACGAATTGGCGTCGCTGGATGGGCATCGTTGAAAGACCGGCTGACGGATTGCCTGCGATGTCATGGCGAACGCCGGATAGCCTATCTCGGCTCGCGGTTCATGCTGAGATAAGTCGGGTCGAACTCGGCGATTTCCACCAGCTGCTGCCAGTCCAGAATGGTCACCATGTAATTCGCCCAGCCGATCACACCGATCTTGCGCAGCGCGCCGATGACCCGGTTCATGTGGACCACCGAAAGCCCAAGCACATCGGCCAGTTCCGCCTGCGACAGGGGAAGCCGGAAACTCATGCCGTTGGTCTGCTTGACGACCTGGAGCCGGACGAACAGCTCGCACACAAGATGCGCCAGGTGCGAGGTCTTGGACCGCCGGCCCATGGCCACGATCCATTCCCGGTGAATGGCGCCATCGACGAGCGTGTCCAGCCACAGCAAGCGGCTGAGATGAGGCGCCTGTTCGGTGATCGTCCTTAGCCGACTGTGGTCGGCGGCGATCACCCGGCATGGCGACAAAGCTATAATGCCATGGTCCATTGTCTTGAGCAGGAAGGCGTGCAAATCGACAAAATCGCCGGGCACCTGCAACGAGGTGAACTGGCGGCCGCCATCCTCCAGCACCTTGTAGCGCGCCGCCAGACCCTCGATGATGAGCGTGCTGTAGCCTGGCCTCGATCCCTCGGAAACGATGTCCTGACCGGTGGCAAAATCCATCTCGATGGTCATGGCGGCTGCCAGCAGCCCCTTTTCCTGCTCGGACAAAGCGTCATGCTGGCCAAGGTTGAGATAAAGCGGTTCTAGCATCGAGGATCCAGTTCGAGATTTCGTGGACATTCGTGGCCTAGCCAAACGCCGGAGATCGGGTGCGGTTGCAATCGGCCGGCACGGCGACGGCTCCTGGCAGGAAATCTGCTCAGGACACAGTCGCATGGAACCATGGGTGCGGGTTGGGATTTAATCCATGTCGCTCAAAAATGGCCCCGATTTTGAGACAACGACATGCATAAAAACACAGACCTGAAGCGCGTCGCCTGCGCCCTTTCAACCGCGACGCGCTTTAGCGTTCTCCAGCAGGGACTTGCACATATGGAACGGTTCTACTTCGACTTGTACAACGCCGAGACCCAGATTGACGAAGAGGGGCAGCTTTTTCCCAGCCGGGAGCGCGCGGGAGCCGAAGCGCTGCGCATATTGCACGATGTGGCGCGCGACGAGATACCGGAGGGCGACCACCGGCGGATCACCGTCAAGATGCTGAACGAGAACAGGGAGCAGATATTCGAAGCGTCGCTGACCATGGCGTCGCTGTGGAGTTGAACTCGTCGACCCTGTCGAGGACTGTATGGAACCTCTTGCCCTCCCCTCTGTTTCCTAAGGAGGGGCCAGCGGCATGAAGCTGCACGGCTGATTGACTGGAGGCATCTATGTCCTTGCAAAAGCTTCATCCCGAGCAGGTCGACGACACACGCAGGCTTGCCTATTCGACCTTTGCCCCGGCGCTGCTCGGTTCGCTCACCAAGCGTCTGGCGCGGTGTCAGGGCGTCAAGGAGCTGGGCGCCCTGGAAAAGTCGCTCATCCGTTTGATCGAAGACTCCGATGTCGATGGGCCGCAAGCCGAGGCGATGAAAGAGTTCGCCATCGAGCTGGTGGTGTCGACGATATCGGAAGCCCGCGCTCACCCCGACACCAAGAGCGATGTCGAAGCCGTTGGCGAGCGCCGCGCCGAAGGCCGCTCCGAGAACCCGCAGACGCTCGAGGAGCAGTTGCAATCAGGGCTCGAAGACAGTTTTCCGGCCAGCGATCCGCCCGCCGTCGTCTCGACCGCCATTTCCGGCGCCTCGAAGGACCTTGTCGGTACAGATGAGGTGTTGCGCCGCAAGAAGGAGGCGGCGCAGCGAAAGCAGGAAAAGGCCGACGCCGGTTAGCCGGACAAGTCGCGCGAGCCCGAGGCGATGAGAAGTCGTCAGCCGAAGCGCTTTTCCGGCGACTGTCCGCTGGCCGGTGACTGTTCGCCGGCCCGCGCGACGATCGCCTCGAGCGGCTCCGGCCGGTGAAGCAGAAAACCCTGGCCATAGGCCACGCCCATGCCGCGCAAAATGTCGAGCGCTTCCTGCTGTTCGATCTTTTCGGCCACCACCGCGCAGCCGAGACTTTTGGCGATGCCCGCTATGGCCGAGACGATCTCGCGGTCGAAACGGCTTTCCGCGATGTTCTCGATGAACGAGCCGTCGATCTTGATCTGATCAACCGGAAAGCGCCGCAAATATTCGAACGAGCTCATGCCGGCGCCGAAATCGTCGAGGCTGACACGGCATTGCCGCTCGCGCGCCTTGCGCACGAACTGCTCGGCGGCGTCGAAATTGGTGACGGCCGCGGTCTCGGTGATCTCGAAGCCGATGCCGGAATGCGGCGCCCCGGTCTCGGCGATGACGGCGTCGACGAAATCCCACAGCAGCGGATCGCTCAGCGTCTGCGCCGACAGATTGAAGCCGAGCATGATGGCGCCTGACCGCATCGCCTTGCCATGCTGCGAAAGCGCTGTCCTGATGATCCAGCGGTCCAGCCGCGAGGCAATGCCGAAGCGCTCGGCGACCGGAATGAATTCGTTGGGCGGGATCAGCTTGCCATTGCGCCCGGCAAGCCGCGCCAGCACCTCGACATGGCGGCTCTCCTGCCAGGGCTGGCCGAGCAGATGGATTTCCTGGCCGAACAGTTTCAGCCGCCCGTCATCCATGGCGTCGACAGTGTCGGCGGCGACACGCGCAGCGTTGAGGCCGCCGGAGCCCGACGCCGCATCGGCCGAAAACACCGCGAAGCGATTGCGCCCGGCCGCCTTGGCCGCATAGCAGGCGTCGTCGGCGCAGGCCAACGCATCGGCAACCGTGGTGGTGGTGTCCTCGACGAAGGCGATGCCGATGCTGGCCGCGAGTTTTCGCGAGGTCACCGGCAGTCCGAGGTCGGCGTCACGGACCGCCGCAAGGATGGCGCCGGCCAGCGCCTCGGCCTTGGCCGGTTGGCAATTGGGCACCAGCAGCGCGAACTCGTCGCCACCGAGGCGCGCGGCACGCGCCGATGCCGGCAGGCAGCCCAGAATACCGGCGGCCACACCCTTCAGCGCCAGGTCGCCGGCGGCGTGGCCGGCGAAGTCGTTGAGCGCCTTGAAGTAGTCGAGATCGACATAGAACACCGCCAGCGGCAAAGCCCGCTCGGTGGCGATGTGCACGGCCAGCAGCCGGTCGAAGGCGGCACGGTTCAAGAGGCCCGTCAGCGCATCGTGGTGAGCGGCGTAGGCGAGTTCCCGCTCGCGTTTCTTGTCCTCGGTGATGTCGCGCACGGTGCCGAGAATCTGGCCCGCCGTCTCGGGCGCCGCGATGAAGCGCACCAGCGATTCGACATGGCGGATTTCGCCGTCGCGCCTGACGATGCGGTATTGCGCGGCGACGACGCCGTCGGTCGAAAGCGGCGCCAGATGGGCGCGCTCTGCGGCATCCTTGTCGTCGGGGTGCAGATAGGAATGCCAGAGGTCGGCGGCCACCTCGTCGCTGTCGGCGACCAGGCCGAATATCTCCCTGGTGCGGGCGTCCCAATAGCTCTTGTTGGCGTCGATATCGTGATGCCAGATGCCGGTGCCGCTGGCCGCCAGCGCCAGGCGAAAGCGCACATTGACCCGCTCCAGTTCGGCTTCCGCCTCTTTCTGCCGGCTGATGTCGGTCTGCACGCCCATCAGCCTGACCGGCCTGCCCGTCTCGTCACGCTCGACAATGCCGCCGCGGTCCAGCACCCAGATCCAGTGGCCGTCCTTGTGCTTGAGGCGTAGCTCGGTCTCGATCGAGGCGGTCAGGCCGGAAATGTGCCGCTCTCCGCTGGCCAGCGCCCGCTGGCGGTCGTCGGGATGCGTCAGCTTCAGCCAGAGGTCGTCGCTGTTGGCAAGCTCGCCATCCTCATAACCCAGCATGTGCGACCAGGTTGGCGAATAGAAACAGTCGCCGCTCAAAATATCCCAGTCCCATACGCCGAGATGAGCGCGTTCGAGCGCAAGCGCCCAGAATTCGCCGTTGCGTATTTTCTCTTCAGCCATGCCCTGGTTTCGCTCACTCCGTCGCCGCCACTATGCACGCAAGCAGAGAAGAAAGCGTTACCGGGTGCGCCGCGCCCACAGTGCGGACAAGGCCTGCAATCGTGCCGGACCATGCCGTAAGGCGTCATCATGCGATTGGGGCTCGTCATGCCATTGGCGCCCTGATTGGAACCGCCCTGCCCGGGCCTGGCTCGACGATCCTTATCGCGCGGCGGCGCGCATTGTCCTCAAGCAGGCCGCGCAGTTCCTCACGGCCGCGCGCGATGCGCGACATCAGCGTGCCGGCCGGCACGCCGAGCATCTCGGCGGCCTCGGCATAGGAGAAGCCCTCGATGGCGACCATGGTCAGCGCGGCACGGCGGTCGGGGCTGATCGCCTGCAGCGCGTCGATGATCTCGCGGGCCGCGACATTCTCCAGCTGGTCGGCGGGAGAGGCCTGCACCTCGCCGGCCTCCAGCGGCAGCATCGAGGCCTCGCCTCGCCGGTTCACCTTGCGCATCTGGTCGATGAACAGATGATGCATGATCGTGAACAGCCATTTTCGCGGGCTCTCTCCCGTCTGCCAGTTGTCCAGCCGCAGCAGCGCCCGCTCCAGGCAGTCCTGGACGAGATCGTCGGCGGAATCGCGGTCGCGCAGCAGCGAGCGCGCATAGCGGCGCAGGCGCGGGATTTCGTCGAGAATTGCTCTCTGCTTTTCGTCCATGACCTTTTGTCTTCGTTTCGGCATGCCGTTGCCGCAAAACCGCTGCGCCCCCGGGTGAGGACAGCTTTGGCTGATCTGAAAAATTCCTCTGTTCATGCCTGTCGTCGGCTCCAAAAACGCTGGGCACTTTTGGGCGACAGGCATGACGCGCTCAGCGCGGGCGCGGCGTCGATGGTGACCCGGTGTGGGTAGAAGGCGCCGTGGTCGCGAATTTCAGTCATCTCGTCGAAGGGCTGCTCATAGGCCCACATCGCGTCGTTGCCGGTTTCACCCGCCGGCAGCACGTTCCAGTAGCTGGAGTCGCCCTTGTAGGGGCACAGCGTCGACCGCTCCGTCTTCCTGAGCTTGCGGAAGTCGATGTCCTCGAATGGGATGTAGAAGGAGAAGGGATGGGGCGGCTCGGTCACCATTTTGGCTTTTGCCGAGGAAGCGATGATGTTGCCGCTTGCAAACACGACGACACGCCCGTTGAAGGGCTCGACGGTGATCACCTTGCCCGGATTGCGCCTGAAGCCGGGTGACGGGTTCGCATGCTGATCCATGACTGCTCTCCTTGTCCGCTGGTGGTTCGATGCCGGTCGACGGCGTCAGCTCTCACTGGACACTGATGGGCTGGCGACAGCCGTCACACGCGACAGCTTCTGGCGCTTTTCGAGCTGTGGCTTTTCATAGGTCTTCTTCATCGTTCTTCCTTTTCTGACGTCTGGCAGCCGGTCCGCGCGGCTGCCGGCCGTGGATCATGGCTCCAAGGGACAACAGGCGCATCTCCCGTCCGGCCGATGCGCCGCCGAAGAAATCCGGGCCAGCGTGGCAAGAACGATTCGCATGTGTTTCGCCGCGATCCGACGGCGGTGGATTTATCTCAGCCGGGACGGCCATGCTTGGGCCGGGCGGAACACGGTTTTGGCGAATGCGGCCCTGTCAGCACGACCGCAAGGCTTGGACAGGCGCGAACAGCTACCGGCGCGGCTATGGCGATGGCTGCTTGGCGCCGGTGCACGCCGCGAAATATCGATAATAAAGGACGACAGGTGAGACTCTACAAAATCAAGATGATTTGCCAGATATTTTCGCCTTTTCGGCACGAGAAGCAAAATAAATTTTCGACAGACGAACTTTCACTTCGGAAAAATGTCCATTTCATCTCTGTTAACCAAATATTAACCAAAATTATCCGATACATACCGAAGTTATTCGCTGTCGTAATCCGAATCTAAGTTGTAATAATCATTGCACAGTTCGCTTCTGACATTACTGTATCGTTGATGTCTTGCGAAGCATGCAACGGAGGAGCTGTAGGAGTGAAATCCGGTCAAGACTGTGTTGCGAGGAACGGTCTGCCCGACGGAGGAAACACGCATGAGATTGCTGAAATATGCGCTGCTGGCGGGAGCGTCGCTGCTTCCCATCCTGCCCGCGATCGCCGCGACCGCGACGGGCAGCATGAATGTCCGCATCACGATTACCGACGAATGCAAGGTGCAGACGGCGAGCGATCTCGATTTCGGCTCGCACGGTGTCATTGATGCGAATGTCGACCAGACCAGCACCATCAACGTGCAATGCACGACCGGCAAGTCCTACAATGTTGGTCTGAGCGCCGGAGCGGGCGCGGGCGCAACGGTTGCTGTTCGCAAGATGACCGGGCCGGCGTCGGCGACGATCGACTACACCATCTACAGGGAAAGCACCCGGACGCAGCTTTGGGGCACCACGATCCCCACCGACACGGTCGGCGGAACCGGCAACGGCGCCATTCAGCCGCTGACGGTCTACGGGCGTGTTCCACCGCAGACGACACCGGCGGCGGGCCTCTACACCGACACCGTTGCGATCACCATAACGTACTGACAATCGATACCAACACGAGGACGATCATGCGATCCATGCTTTCATGCATCGGAGCCACGGCTGTTCTGTTGCTGTGCGCCGGTCTCTCACAAGCCGCTTCGCTCAGGGTGGCGCCGACAGGTCTCGAGCTGATCTCGCCCGACGCCTCGGCGGTTCTCAACCTCAGCAACGATGACCCCAAGCGGCCGATCAATGTGCAGATACGCGTCTTCGCCTGGAGCCAGGCTGGCGGGATCGAGACGCTGACGCCGACTACCGACGTCGTCGCCAGCCCGCCATCGACCAAACTCGGACCCAATGCCCAATACGTGGTTCGCGTCGTGCGCGTCAGCAAGGCGCCGGTGCGGGCCGAGGAAAGCTACCGCGTCATCGTCGACGAGTTACCCGACCCGTCGCGCAAGAAGGCCGGTACGATCGCGCTCGCGCTGCGCTATTCGGTCCCGGTGTTTTTCCGCGACGCCGATGCCGCTGCGCCGGCAGTCGCCTGGAGTGTTTCGCGCAAGGGCGGCAGTCTTGTGCTAACAGCCAGCAATACCGGTGAAAGTCGTCTCCGCTTGTCCAACCTATCCCTGACCCAGAACGGCAAAAAGCTCGGCAACCGAAACGGGCTCGTCGGTTATGTGCTGGGCGGCGCGACCATGCAGTGGCCGATCGGCAGCGGCAAATCACTGTCCGCGGGCTCCGTGCTTTTGAAGGCACAGAGCGATCTTGGACCCTTCGATGCCAACGTTGCCGTCAAGGGCAAGTAGCGTCGCTGTCATCGTCGCGGTTGCGACTTTCACACCTTGCTTGGCGGTGCGTTCGCAGGAATTTCCGGCCGTGACGAACCTCGAACAGCCGGCTTCCGTTTTGCCAGCGGGCCGCAGCCTCTATCTCGAGGTGTTCATCAACGACGTTTCGACCAAGCTGGTCGGCAATTTTATCGAGATGCCGGATGGTGGGCTGGCGGCGGCGCCCCAAGAGCTGAAGGAGGTCGGCCTGAAACCGCCGGAGGCCATAGCCGACGCCGGCGGCCTGGTCAGGCTCGACCAGTTGGCCGACGTTTCGTTTCGGATCGATGAGGTAGCCCAGCGCCTCTACGTCACCGCCGCCAATGACAGCCGCGAGGCGCGCATGGTGGATCTCGGCTTGCGCTTGCAGGACCGGCCGGCGCCGCAATCGGGCTTGGGCGCGGTTCTCAACTATTCGCTGTTTGCCAGCTCCAACACATTGTTCGACAAGGACGTCGAGCTGTTCCAAGGCGTTTCCGGCGGCTTCGATGCGCGCGTGTTCAGCCCCTATGGAACGCTCAGCCAATCCTTCATCGCCGGCTATTCCGAGGGCAGGCTGGGCGGCTTCACGCGGCTCAACACGACATGGAGCTATTCCGACCCCGACCGGCTGATGACCTACCGCGCCGGCGACTTCATCTCCGGTGGATTGTCGTGGACGCGTCCGGTCTATCTCGGCGGCATCCAGGCGCAACGCAACTTCCACCTGCGATCGGACCTGGTGACGCTACCCCTGCCCTCCTTCGGCGGCACGGCGGCGGTGCCGTCGACGCTCGAGGTCTATACGCAGAACGTGCGCACCTATTCCGGCGACATCCAGCCCGGACCGTTCCAGGTCACCAATCTGCCGGTGTTCACCGGCGCCGGACAGGCGCAGGTGGTGTTGCGCGACAGCCTCGGCCGCGAGACAACGGCCACCTTGCCGTTCTATGCCTCCAGCATGCTGCTGCGCCAGGGACTGCTCGACTTTTCCGTGGAGGCAGGGATGGCGCGGCGCAATTTCGGCATCTCCTCCGACGATTACGACGGCCGCGTCATGGGGGTCGCCACGGCGCGTTACGGCGTGACCGACCGGCTGACATTGGAAGCCCATGCCGAGGGCGGCGCCGATCTGATCAATGGCGGCATAGGCGCTGCCTTCCCGCTCGGGGCATATGGCGCGGCTTCGCTGGCAGTCGCCGGCAGCCATCATGACGGGCGCACCGGCTCGCTGGTCGATGCCAGGGTCGAGTTCGGTTATGATGGCTGGGCGGTCAATGCCCGCATGCAGCGGGCGTTCGGCGGCTATGATGACATCGCTTCGGTGACGGCACAGCCGGTCATACTCGATCCCGATGATTTCACCCGTTTCAGCGCCGGTGTGCCGCGGGCGGTCGACCAGGTGACGCTCAGCGTGCCGATGCCGATCGATTTCTCCAGCCTCAACTTCTCCTATACCCACCTCAAGGATGCCGAAGGCGAGACCAGCCAGATCGTCGGCCTCTCCTATAGTCAGGCGATCTTCAAGCGCAGCACGCTCTATGCCACGGCCTTCGCCGATCTCGACGACGGCGACAGTTATGGCATCTTTGCGGGGATTTCGATCCCGTTCAATGACGACGTCATGGCGTCGACGGGTGTCGAGCATGGGCCTGACGGCCTCAATGTCGTGGCCGACCTCGCCAAATCGGAGCGGGCCGAGGACGGCAGCATCGGCTGGCGGCTGCGCACCTCGGAGGGCGAGGTCCCCAATCGTTCGGCAGCGGTCAGCTACCGCGCGCCGTTTGCGCGTTTCGAGGCCGGCGCCCAGCAATTCGACAAGGACTTTCGCGTGACCGGCCAGATGGACGGCGCCATTGCGGTCGCAGGCGGCGGCGTGTTCGCCACCAATCGCATCGACGACGCCTTTGCCGTTGTCGATGTCGGCACGCCTGATGTCGAGGTCTTGCATCAGAACCGGCCGGTAGGCAGGACCGACAGCAAAGGCCGCATCCTGGTCACCGGGCTCAACTCCTATGAGCTGAACACGGTCTCCATCGACCCGAAGAATCTACCAGTCGACGCGGATGTCCCGGCTACCAAGGAGACCGTCGTCCCAGCCGACCGCAACGGCGTCGTGCTGAAGTTCGGCGTGTCCGAGGCGGCGCAGGCCGCGCTGGTGACGCTGGTCGACTCGAGCGGAACGCCGCTCGAAGCCGGACTGTCGGGACGCGTCGATGGCGGCACTGAAGACTTTGTCGTCGGCTATGACGGGCAGGCCTATATCAAGGGCCTCGGCAAGCAGAATTCCGTGCAGGTCGAGCGCGCGGACGGCGGTTCATGCCGGGCAGAGTTTCCCTTCGAGGCGGTGCGTGGCCGGCAGGTGGTGATCGGGGACGTGGTGTGCCAATGAACATCCGACGCCAGGTGCTGCGCGCAACGTTCATCATTGTCCTTATGCTGCTGCCGTCGCTCGCCCGCGCGCAAAGCTGCAGTTACACCGTCACCAGTTTGAATTTCGGCCTCATCGACACGCTGTCGGGCACCGCGGCGACATCGACAGCCACCTTCACCGCGACTTGCAGCGGCAGTTTGCCATTGCTGCTGCCGGTCCTGGTGTGTCCGCATATTGCCGCCGGCACCGGCGGTGCAACCTCGGCGGCGGCCCGGCAGATGGCGAGCGGCGTCAACAGCCTCAACTATCAACTCTATTCGGACCCCGCAATGACCGTTGTCTGGGGCACCCATAACTGGGCCTATGCCTCGCGCCCGCCACCGCTGCTGCTGAGCCCCAATCTCTTCGGCAACTCAACCGACACCCTGACGCTCTATGGGCGGGTTCCCGGCGGCCAGGCGACCGTCCCGCCGGGCACCTATGTGTCGACATTTTCGGGCGGGCAACTCGAGTTCCGCTCCCGGACAACCCTGTTGAGCAGCAGCTGCGACACCGGCGCGGGCAACTTGGGCACCAGTCCGACCTTCACCATCAACGCCACGGTCGCGGCAAACTGCCTGGTCGCCACCCAGAACATCGATTTCGGCCCCAAGGGGGTGCTCGACGCCAATGTCGACGCCACCGGCCAGGTTACGGTCACCTGCACCCCGTCTACCGCGTACACGGTTTCCCTCAATGGCGGCACGACAGGGGGCACGCCGACCACCCGCAAAATGTCGAAGGGCGCCGAGAGGGTCACCTACGGCCTCTACAAGGATCTGGCGCGCTCGCAGCCCTGGGGTGACGCCGGAACGCCGGGAAGCACGGTGGCCGGCACCGGAACCGGTACGGCCCAGGCGCTCACCGTCTATGGCCGCGTGCCGCCGCAGACGACGCCCTCGGCCGGCGTCTACACCGACACGGTGGTGGTGACCATCACCTATTGATCGCGGCCCGCCTCGCCGTTGGCCGGCGCCAGCCAGCGCGCGTAAATCTCGCCGACGATGCCGCGGCGAAAGACCAGCACGCAGATCATGAAGATCAGGCCGGTGGCGATGGTCACCGGGAAGCCGGAGGTGGCGAGCGTGTTTTCCAGCCCGACGACGAGGCCGGCGCCGACGACAGGACCGACCATGGTGCCGATGCCGCCGAGCAGCGTCATCAGGATCACCTCGCCCGACATCTGCCAGGTGACGTCGGTCAGCGTCGCGAACTGGAAGACGATCGCCTTGGTGGCGCCGGCAAGCCCGGCAAGGGCTGCCGACATGACGAAGGCGGCGAGCTTGTAGCGGCCGACCGAATAGCCCAGCGAGATGGCACGGTTCTCGTTCTCGCGGATCGAACGCAGGATCATGCCGAAGGGCGAGTTGACGATGCGCCAGACGGCGAAGACGCCGATGAGGAATACGGCAAGCACGACGAAATACATGTTGAGCGTGACGTTGAGATCGACGATGCCGAACAGATGCCCGCGCGGCACGCCCTGTATGCCGTCCTCGCCTTCGGTGAACGGCGCCTGGACGCAGAAGAAATAAAACATCTGCGCCAGCGCCAGTGTGATCATCGAGAAATAGATGCCTTGCCGGCGGATGGCGAGGAAGCCCATGACCAGGCCGAGCACGGCCGCTCCGGCGGTGCCGAGCAGGATGCCGGCCTCGGGCGGCCAGCCCCATGCCTTGACGGCGTAGGCGCAGAAATAGGCGGCGGCGCCGTAGAAGGTGGCGTGGCCGAAGGACAACAGCCCGGTGTAGCCGAGCAGCAGGTTGAAGGCGCAGGCAAACAGCGCGAAGCACAGCATCTTCATCAGGAAGATCGGATAGACGAAGAAGGGCGCGGCTATCAGCGCCAGTATGGCCAATGCCAGCAATACCCGCTCAAGCCGCACGGAGGCGGCGGTGCGCTGGTCGTGAAGGGCTGCCTCGCTCATCTCAGGCGTCCCTTCCGAACAGGCCGGCGGGGCGCAGGAGCAGCACGATCGCCATGATGACGAAGACCACGAGGTTCGACGCCTCGGGATAGAACACCTTGGTCAGGCCCTCGGCGAGGCCGAGCATATAGCCGGTGACGATGGCCCCGAGAATCGAACCCATGCCGCCGACCACGACGACGGCAAAGACGACGATGATGATATCGGAGCCCATCAGCGGACTGACCTGGTAGACGGGTGCTGCAAGAATGCCGGCCAGGCCTGCAAGGGCCGCGCCCAGCCCATAGGTGAGCGTCAGCAGCAGCGGCACGTTGACGCCGAAGGCCTGCACCAGCTCGGGATTTTCGGTCGCGGCGCGCAGATAGGAGCCGAGCCTGGTCTTTTCGATCAGGAGCCAGGTGCCGATGCAGATAATGAGCGAGGCCACCACCACCCAGCCGCGATAGTTGGGCAGGAACATGAAGCCGAGATTGGTGCCGCCGGCAAGCTGCGCCGGAACGGCATAAGGGTTGCCCGACACGCCGTAGTAGAAACGGAACACGCCTTCGATGACCAGCGCCAGTCCGAAGGTGAACAGCAGCCCGTAGAGCGGATCCAGGCGGTAGAGCCGCGACAGCGCCACGCGCTCGACTGCCATGCCGAAGACGCCAACGATGAGCGGAACCAGGAGCAGCGCCGGCCAGTAGCCGATGCCGAGATGGACGAGCAGCAGGTAACCGATGAAGGCGCCGAGCATATAGAGTGCGCCATGGGCGAAATTGATGATCCGCAGCAGGCCGAAGATGACGGCCAGGCCGAGGCTCAGCATGGCGTAGAAGGAGCCGTTGATCAGCCCGACCAGCATCTGGCCGAGTAAGGCCTGGACGGGGATGCCGAAGATCATGGTCATGGCGTCACCGAGGGTGTTGCAAGCGGGATGCGTCTGTGCGGCACGTACCCCCACCCGGACGTTCGGTCCGACCTCCCCCCAAGGGAGCGGTAGGGCGGTGGCCCTCCACCCTCCCCGTTGTGGGGTGGGTGGCTGCGCAGCTGGGGGGTGGGGGTACTGCCGTGGGCTGTCGTCATCATACCCCCAACACCTCGTGCAGCTGTTGCGTGTGAGCGGCAAGCTCGCTTGCGGCAAAACCC
>NZ_JAMYPB010000034.1:0-69652 GCF_040320135.1 Mesorhizobium sp. M0772
GGTTCCTCCGCCGCCCGCCGGCGCGCGCCCGCCCCCCCCGCCGGTCCGGTGGTGGTGCAGGCGGAGACCGCAATCGAAGCGGCGCCAAGGGCTGCAGCATTCAGAAAGCCGCGACGGCTCAGGCGATAGGGGTCGATTTCGGTCTTCAACATGGTTGCCTTTTTTAATGGTTGCCTTTTTTAAGTCTCGAATCGCAAGAAAGCGTGAATGCCTTCAAGCGGCGCAGTGGTCGGCCTCCCCCAATGCCTGACGCGATAGGCGGTTCCGATTCTGGCCTGAGGGTGGACAAACAAAGGCGAAGCTGTGACCGCCCTGCCACTGTTGCTCGAAGGCAACAGAGTGATCAGCCGCCGGTCAGCAGGCCTTCAAGCGACGGCAGGATCAGCGCCGGCGGGAAATCCCGGTATTCCTCGGGCTGGTTGGCGCGGTTGATCCATACGGTGCGAAAGCCGAATTTGGTGGCGCCGGCGACGTCCCAGCGGTTGGACGACTGGAACGAGACGGCGCCCGGATAGAGTCGCCAGCCCGTCGCCACCATGTCGTAGGTCGACGGGTCGGTCTTGAAGCGCCTGACGGCGTCGACCGAAAAGATATCGTCCAGCACCTGGTCGAGGGCGGCCGACTTGACCGCCGCTTCCAGCATCTCGGGCGAGCCGTTGGACAGGATTGCGAGCTTGGCGCCGGATGCTTTCAGCGCCTTGAGCACGGCCGGCACTTCCGGATAGCAGTCGAGCCGCCAATAGGCTTCGAGCAGCTTGGCCTTCAGTCCCTTGTCGGCGGAGGGAACCTTGAGCAGGGCGAAATCGAGCGCCTGTTCGGTGAGCTGCCAGAAATCGGCATAGCCGCCCATCAGCGTGCGCACCCAGGAATATTCCAGCTGCTTGGCGCGCCAGATTTCCGAAAGCAGCGGGCCGTCGGGGCCGATCTCGCCGTCATGACGGCGCACGGCTGCGTGCACGTCGAACAACGTGCCATAGGCGTCGAAAACGTAAGCCGCGTAATGCATGGCGACAGTTTTGAGGGCAGGCGGCGCAAGGTGCAAGCATCGATTGTAGTCTTGATCGCTTTCTTGGGGCGCTCTGGCCTCAACAAAAACCGCTCCATGCCGGTTGACGGCGCCGGTCAAAGCATCTTCCAATGCTTGGCACAGGCAGCTTTGAAGCGGAACCGAACAATGACACTGGCGACTGCGGCGCTATCGGCGACATGGACCTTCGTCGACGGCGACTGGTACGAAGGCAACGTCGCCATCCTTGGGCCGCGCAGCCACGCCATGTGGCTCGGCACCAGCGTCTTCGACGGCGCCCGCTGGTTCGAAGGCGTCGCCCCCGATCTCGAACTGCATGCCGCCAGAGTGAACGCCTCGGCGATCGCGCTCGGCCTCACGCCATCGATGAACGTCGACCAGATCGTCGGCCTGACCTGGGACGGGCTGAAGAAGTTCGACGGCAAGACAGCGGTCTACATCAGGCCGATGTACTGGGCCGAGCATGGCGGCTATATGGGCGTGCCGGCCGATCCGGCCTCGACCCGTTTCTGCCTCTGCCTTTACGAATCGCCGATGATCTCGCCGACCGGCTTTTCGATCACCGTGTCGCCGTTCCGGCGGCCGACCATCGAGACCATGCCGACCAATGCCAAGGCCGGCTGCCTCTATCCCAACAATGGCCGCGCCATTCTCGAAGCCAAGGGACGCGGCTTCGACAATGCGCTGGTGCTGGACATGCTGGGCAATGTCGCCGAGACCGGAACCTCGAACATCTTCCTGGTCAAGGACAGCCACGTGTTGACGCCGGCGCCCAACGGCACCTTCCTGTCCGGCATCACCCGCTCGCGCACCATGACGCTGCTTGGCGATTACGGCTTCAAGACCACGGAGAAGATGCTGTCGGTGCGCGACTTTCTCGAAGCCGATGAGATCTTTTCGACCGGAAATCATTCCAAGGTCGTGCCGATCACCCGCATCGAGGACCGCGATCTGCAGCCCGGGCCGGTGGCCAAGAAAGCGCGCGACCTTTATTGGGAATGGGCGCATTCGACTTCCGCCGGTTGAGCCGCTAAAAGGCAATTGGCGCTTCATTCCGGAGTTGTTCCAGATCAATGCAGCCCTATCTTAATCCGGTATCCGCACCGGATTTTTCCATGAGGAGTATGACCGATGGCTTTTGAATTGCCCGCCTTGCCCTACGACTACGAGGCCTTGCAGCCTTACATGTCGAAGGAGACGCTGGAGTATCACCACGACAAGCACCACAAGGCCTATGTCGACAACGGCAACAAGCTGGCCGCCGAAGCGGGCCTTGGCGATCTGTCGGTCGAAGAGGTGGTCAAACAGTCGTTCGGCAAGAATGCCGGCCTCTTCAACAACGCAGCCCAGCACTACAACCACATCCATTTCTGGAAGTGGATGAAGAAGGGCGGCGGCGGCAACAAGCTTCCGGGCGCCCTGCAGAAGGCTTTCGACGCCGACCTCGGCGGCTACGACAAGTTCAAGGCGGACTTCATCGCCGCCGGCACCACGCAGTTCGGTTCGGGCTGGGCCTGGGTCTCGGTCAAGGACGGCAAGCTGGCGATATCCAAGACGCCGAACGGCGAGAACCCGCTCGTCCATGGCGCATCGCCGATCCTCGGCGTCGATGTCTGGGAACATTCCTATTACATCGACTACCGCAACGCGCGGCCGAAATATCTCGAGGCCTTCGTCGACAGCCTCATCAACTGGGACCATGTCCTTGAAATGTACGAAGAGGCGAAAGCCTGATCGACCCAGAGAAGCCCCGGTACTCCGGGGCTTTTCTTTCTCAGCTGAAGCAGCAGGCACACAAAATTCGGCAGAATCCGGCCGGCGGACAGGGAATAATCCCGGCCCGCGCTCCGTTAACGTTAGGTCGCGACCCCTCATCATCCTGGAGCCAATTGAATGAGAAAGCTTGTTATCGCCATCTCTATGCTCAGCCTCGCCGCCTCGGCGGCTTTTGCCGACCCGATCCTCGACCGACAGGGACTGATGAAGGAACGAGGCAAGATCGTCGGCGGCCTGTCAAAAATCGCCAAGGGCGAGGCAGACTTCGATGCCGCCGCCGTGCTGACGGCGCTGCAGGCGCTGCAAGTCAATGCCGAGAAGTTCGATGTCGACACGCTGTTCCCGGCCGGCAGCGACAGCGGTGATACCACCGCCTCGCCCAAAATCTGGAAAGACATGGCGGGCTTCAAATCGACCGAAGACAAGTACCTCGCCGACGTCAAGGCCGCAGTCGCCGCCGCACCCGCCGATGTCGATGCGCTGAAGGCGCAGATCGATACGCTCGGCAGTGATTGCGGCACCTGCCACAAGACCTATCGGGTGAAGAAGAGCTGATCCCGGGCAATGCCCTTGTGGAAAAAATTTGTCGGCGTCGCCCTTGTCCTGGGCGTCGTCGGTGCGGGCGCCGGCTGGCTGTTGTCGGCGCCGGTCAAGCTCGACACTGGCACCCTGGCGCAGCTCGGCCCCGGCGACGCCGCCAGGGGCAAGCGCATTTTCAATGCCGGCGGCTGCACCTCCTGTCACGCCAAGTCGGGCTCGCAAGGCGACGCCCGTTTGCAACTGGTCGGCGGCCTCGAGCTCAAGACGCCGTTCGGCACCTTCGTGCCGCCCAACATCTCGCAGGATCCCAAGGACGGCATCGGCGCCTGGACGGTCGAGGACCTTGCCAACGCCATGCTGAAGGGCGTGTCGCCGTCGGGCGAGCATTTCTATCCGGCCTTTCCCTACGTGTCCTACGCCCGCATGAAGCCGGCTGATATTGCCGATCTCTATGCGTTCCTGAAGACGCTGCCGGCGGTCGCCGGCAAGGCGCCCGACAATTCCCTGACTTTCCCCTTCAACATCCGCCGCGGCCTCGGCCTGTGGAAGCGGCTCTATCTCAGCAAAGAGCCGGTGATTGCCTTTGCCGATGGCACGCCTGATCCGGTACTCGCCGGCCGCTATCTGGTCGAGGGGCCCGGCCATTGCGGCGAATGCCACACGCCGCGCGATGTCACCGGCGGCACCAGGAAGAGCCAGTGGCTGGCTGGCGCGGCGGCCGCCGAAGGCAGCGGCATCGTGCCGAACATCACATCGGGCGAAGGCGGGCTCGGTGACTGGTCGGAAGCCGACATCGCCAACTATCTCGAAACCGGTTTTACCCCTGATTTCGATTCGGTCGGCGGCGCCATGGTCGACGTGCAGCGCAACATGGCCGAACTGCCGCCGGAAGATCGCGCGGCAATAGCCGCCTATCTCAAGGCGGTGCCGCCGCATCCCAACGGCTACCCGGTGCGCAGCAAGCCGGCCAAGTGATCCCGGCTACAGGTGGCGATCGCCGAGGAAGTCGAAGCCCGTCTCGAAGAAATGGCTGTAATTGCAGGTCAGTTCCTCGCCGGGTGCGATGTCGCGCAAGGCATAGGTTTCCTCGGGCGAGGAGACATCGCAATTCGGTTCGTCGTCATGGTTCATGTAGCGGGCGTCGTCGGCTTCGAAGACGATGTAGTTCGGATCCCGGCGGTCTGGATAGGAATAACGGTCGAGATAGTTCTTCACCGGGCCGCTCTCGCCTTCATAGGTCTCGACGTCGATGATCCGGTCGAATCTGGGGTCGAGCTTCCAGACCAGCGTGCCCTTGGCAATGTGGTTCCTGGCGAAAACCCCGATGCCCTGGATCGGTGATTTCTCGAGATAGGTGTCGACGAGCAACATAGTGGCCCCTTTGCGTATGTCATGGTCTGGAAGTGGCGCGCATTGGGTAGCGCGCAGCCATTGCAAATGCGAGTGAAAATGAGCAGCCTGGAATTCAAAAAGTGACGACCGGCGCGCCTCGACGGGCGCGCCTTTCGCATCGACATCAGCGCTGCTGCAAGGCCAGACGGACGCCTAACGCGCAGTAGATGCCGCCAACCACCTTGCCTTGCCATTTCACCACCGACGGATTGCGGCGCAGGAACGTGCCGAGCCGGCCCGCACTCACGGCAAAGACGACTGTGCTGAAAAGGCCGAGCAGAACAAAGATTATGCCCAGCGTCATCAGCTGGAGCATCACCGATCCGTTTTCAGGCCGCACGAACTGGGGCAGGAAGGCGAGGAAGAAAAGCGCCGTCTTTGGATTAAGCACTTCGGTCAGGACAGCTTGACGAAACGCCTTGCTGGCGGAGAGCGCGAGTGCGCCGGCAGTAGGGTCGGCCGGTATTCTCTCGATGATTGCGCGGATGCCGAGGTAAACGAGATACGCCGCGCCGATGTATTTTAAGACGCTGAACAGCGTTGCCGAAGTGGCGATGATCGCCGAAATGCCGACCATCGCCATGATGGTATGGAACACATCGCCAGCCGCGACGCCCGCGCCCGTCGCGACGCCAACCCTGGTTCCGGAACTCGTCGCTCGCGCGACCGTCAAAAGCGTGGCTGGGCCTGGAATAAACACAAAGCCAAGCACAACCGCTATGTAAGCCGTCAAGGTGGATAGATCGATCATTGCGACGCCTCCGTTGCATTCTCAGCCTTGCCCGTAACCTCGGGTTCGGGCTTGGCCGTAACCTTGAGCGCGAAGGAGTAGGTATAGGCGATCTCCTCCAGCCTTGAAAAGCGGCCGGAGGCGCCGGCATGGCCGGAATCCATGTTGATCTTGAACAGCACCGGATTGTCGCCGCTCTTGCGCTCGCGCAGCCGCGCCACCCATTTGGCCGGCTCCCAATAGGTGACGCGCGGATCGGTGAGGCCGGCCAGCGCCAGTATCGGCGGGTAGTCGTGATCGGCGACATTGTCATAGGGTGAGTAGGCGGCGATCGTTTGGTAATCTTCCGCCGACGCGATCGGGTTGCCCCATTCCGGCCACTCCGGCGGCGTCAGCGGCAAGCTTGCGTCGAGCATCGTGGTCAGCACGTCGACAAAGGGGACCTCGGCAACGATGGCGCCGAAATTTTGCGGCGCCATGTTGGCGATCGCACCCATCAGCATGCCGCCGGCCGAGCCGCCTTGCGCGACGATGCGGTCGTGGTGGGTGTAACGCTCGGCGACGAGATGCTGCGCGACGGCGATGAAATCGGTGAACGTGTTCATCTTGTGCGCCCGCTTGCCGTCGTCATACCAGCCATAGCCCTTGTCCTTGCCGCCGCGGACATGGGCGATGGCAAAGACAAAGCCACGGTCGACCAGCGAGAACCAGTTGGTGTTGAACGCCGCCGGGATGGCAATGCCGTAAGAGCCGTAGCCGTAAAGCAGGCACGGTGCGGAGCCATCGAGCGGCGTGTCGCGGTGATGCAGCAGCGAGACCGGCACCAGTTCGCCATCGGCGGCCGGCGCCATCAGCCGGCGCGTGACATAATGATCCGGATTGTGACCGGACGGCACTTCCTGGGTCTTCAGCAGCACACGCTCGCGGCTGCGCATATTGTAGTCGAAGACCTGCGCCGGGGTCGTCATCGACGAATAGGTGAAGCGCATGATCTCGGTGTCGTATTCATAGGACCCCGACAGGCCGAGCGAGAACGCCTCTTCGTCGAACGAGATCAGATGCTCCTCGCCGCTGCGGCGATCGCGCACGACGATGCGCGGCAGCCCTTCCTTGCGTTCGAGCCTGACCATATGATCCCTGAAGCCGACCACCGACAGGATCAGCCGGCCTGGCTCGTGCGCCACCAGCTCTTCCCAGTTGGCGCGAACCGGGTCATCAGCCGGCGCCGTCATGATCTTGAAGTCCTTGGCGCCGTCGGCATTGGTGAGGATGAAGAAGATGTCGCCGCCTTCTTCCAGATCATATTGCAGGCCGGTCTCGCGCTTTGCCACCAGCTTTGGCTCGGCGAAAGGCTCATCGGCGCGCATCAGGTGATATTCCGAGGTTTCGTGATCGTTGATCCCGATCATGATCCATTCGTTGGAGCGCGTGCCGCCGACATCCATGAAGAAGCCGGGATCGGTTTCCTCATAGATCAGCCGGTCATTAAGGGGGCTGCCGCCGAGCGCGTGGAACAGCACCTTGGACGGACGATGATTGTCGTCGAGCCTTGTGTAGAAGAAACCGTCATCGGCGGCATTCCAGACGCCGCCACCACTGGTGGCCTCGATCTGGTCGCTCAGTTCCTTGCCGCTGGTGAGATCGCGCACGCGAAGTGTGAAGAATTCAGAGCCCTTGTCGTCGAACGCCCACAACAGCTTGCGGTGATCGGCCGAATGGTCGACGCCGCCGAGGCGGAAATAGGGCTTGCCCTCGGCTTCCGCGTCGCCATCGAGCAGGATCTGCTCATCGCCGCCATCGCGCGGCATGCGGAAATAGCGGGGCTGTTCGCCGCCAAGCTTGAAGGATGAGCCGTAAGCATAGGGGCCATCCTTCATCGGCACCGTCGAATCATCTTCCTTGATGCGCCCCTTCATCTCGCCGAACAGCTGCTTCCGAAGCTCTAGCGTATCGGCCATAAGCACTGCTTGATGGGCGTTTTCGGCTTCGAGATGGGCGCGGATGCGGCCCTCAAGCAGGGAAGGGTCCCTGAACATCGCCTGCCAGTTCTCGGCCCTCAGCCAGGCATAGTCATCTGTGCGGGTAATGCCGTGATGCGTGTCGAAGACGGGGTGTTTCTCGGGGCTCGGCGGGCTCGCGGTCGGAAAAGCTGAGGTCTTGGTCATTGCGTCTCACTGAAGAAATTACTTGAATGGCAAATGAACACGCCGATCAGCGCGGGTTCAAGGGCCGGGATGTATTGGTTGCGGCGGGCTCGGGAGATGAGCCAAAAGGAGAGGATGATGAATTTCCATATCAACATCGCTGCGGCTCTCGCCGTCGTCGCTTCGACCGTTCTGGCTTTCACCGGCCAGTCTCATGCAACCGCGTTCGCCGCTTGGCAAGTGGCTGGCGTGCCGTTCGGCGACACGCTCAACGTTCGCAAATATCCGTCCGGCACCTCGCAGAAGCAGGCCGCCTATCCCAACGGGACGATCCTGCAGATGACCGGCAAGTGCACCAGCGGCTTGAATCTTCTGGAGATCGCCGGCCAGCCGCACTGGAAACAGAAACAGGCAATTCGCTATCAATGGTGTCAAGTTTGGCACGACCCGGCGCAAAATGGTGCTTTTGTTAGTGGCTGGGTCTATGGAAAATACCTCACGCCGTATTGAATCCGGTCAGACCGAAGATCTTCTTCGGCGGGTTTCGCCAACGCTTTGCAACTTGCGGTTTGGTACGAATCCGACAATCAGCTGCCCAAACCTTGAAGCATAGACCAAGCATCGCTGCCCATTTTATGAGTCCCTGCTGATTTAGCGATGGCGTGACCTTACGTCATGCTAGTCCTGGTCCGACCAGAAAATATCGCGAAGTTACAGAGTGCACGAAAGATTGAAGCTGAAGAGCGACTATTCGATGAATATCGTTGAATATAGCGCAAGATGCGAATTGACTTACTTTGTCTGTGGGCTCATTAAGATGCCCGGACGCGAATCCATGAAGCTCTTCCCGCGTGAAATTCGCGCCATGCCCGATCTTCCAAAAAGGGCGCAAACAGAAACATCCTTCGTTGGGGCCTAAACCATGGATATCGTCGAAACACCTTCCAGAAATAGCGATGCGCTGATCGAGCTGACCGCCGATGTGGTGGCAGCCTATGTCAGCAACAATCCCGTGCCGGTCGGCGAATTGCCGAACCTTATCGCTGATGTCCATGCCGCTCTCGGGCGCGTGGGCGGAGCAAGCGAACAGCCTCCGGCCGACAAGCAGAAGCCTGCGGTAAACCCGAAGCGCTCTGTTCATGACGATTACATCGTCTGCCTTGAAGATGGCAAGAAGTTCAAGTCGCTGAAGCGCCACCTGATGACCCATTACGGTCTGACGCCCGATGAATACCGCGAGAAGTGGAATCTCGACGCCAGCTATCCGATGGTTGCCCCCAACTATGCCGCTGCCCGTTCGCAGCTGGCCAAGAAGATGGGCCTCGGCCGCAAGCGCAAGGGGCGGTAACACCGGCTCCAATGGACAAGATCAACGGCGCCCCTTACGGCGCCGTTTTTGTTTCTAGAACAATTCCAGGAAAACTGCCGAGCGCTTTCTCTTGGGAATTGCGTCGAAAGAAGAGAAGATAGAGCAATCAAGCAGTCTGCTTGAGAGCCATCTCGGCGTCGCGCTTGACGCGCTTGACCATCGAGCGCAGGCCATTGGCCCGCTGCGGCGACAGATGTTCGTCGAGGCCAAGCGACCTCAGCGTCGCCTCTGCGTCCGTTTCAAGGATCTGGCTGGCAGTCCGTCCCGAAAACAGCGCCAGCATGATGGCGACCAGACCGCGCACGATATGAGCGTCTGAATCGCCTGTGAAGGTGATGACCGGATCGGCGCCCGGCGCTCGGCTCGTGGTCAGCCAGACCTGGCTGACGCAGCCCGGCACCTTGTTGGCGGCGTTGCGTTCGGCGTCGGGAAATGGCGGCAGCGCTTCGCCGAGCTCGATGACATAGCGATAGCGGTCTTCCCACTCGTCGAGCAGGGAGAAGTCGTCGCGGATCGTCTGGATCGTCGTGGCCATTGCTCGGGATATAGTCATCCGCGGCTGCGGCGTCACGGAAAAATAAGAAAAGCACCGCAGGCATCGAGAGGTCCGACCGGCCTGCGGTGTCGCTGTAGATACAGCTGAAACGGTGTTTAGTTCTTCGCCACCAGCTTGGCAGGTATGTTGACTGTCGCCGGCAGCACGATGTCCTTGGCGACGCTGCCGGTGGCCAGCGATGTATCGGGCGAGGTCTCGGCGCTCTTGTCGTCCAGCATGGCGGCGGCGATCTTGGCGGTTTCCTTGGCCCGGGCGCTGATCGTATGCATCGCCGACTTGCCGGTTTCGCAGACGTCCGGCTTACGCTCGCAAATGCCGGCGATGTCGCCGACCGCTTCGCGCGCCGCAAAAAGCGCCTGGAACGGCCCGACGCTCTCGCGGCCATCCTCGTCGGGGCCGACGGTCAGCGGCAGCGCCAGCAACACCAGCGAAAACCAGAACGCCATTCTTATCAAAAAGCCCATCGATCTGCCCTCTCGTCCAATGACCGGATCATGCGTCCATGCGCAATGACCTCTTTATATCAGCGACAATGGCACATGAGGCGCAAAGGACGGCTTTCCTGCTCAGCGAAAATTTTCCTCAAATTTTAGGCAAATTCGAAGCGAGGCGTTTTGCAGTGCATTAGCCTCAAATGCCGACAATTTTCTTAACCTTGCAGTAACCATCTAAGCGATTGTTGCGCATGGATATCTTCAGAAGAGCAGGCATGCCGGCTCAGGGTTTCGCAGCCACGGGCACGCCCTTTGCACATAACGCTCCGTTTACTATGGCTACAAATGGCGGTGCATTCCGGTGCCGGCGCTCCAATTTTTGCCGCAGCGCGCTCGTTGTTCCGGTCAGCCTTATTCATTCCTTAAACGCTGGATGCGAGTTTCAAACAAGCAAAAGCGACCTGCAAAGCAGGGCAGTCACGACCGGGTGCGAGTGCGTTGAGTTTGACAACTGCCAGATATATTGAACTGCCTGGCGCGCTGGCGGCCGGTTGCGAACGCATGGTCCATCCGGCCATCATCGGCCAGGGCGATCGCCTGCGCCAGCGCCGGTTCATCGGCATCATGCTTGCCGCTCCGTTCTTCGCCGCCGGTGCGGCGGTGACACTGGTCACCTCGGGCATGGGCGCCGCCGTCACCGTCGCAACCATTTTCGCCGCCTTCGGTCTTTGCTGGTTCGCCGCCTTGCTGGTGGCGGCGTCAGGCAAGATGACGCTGGCAGCCCAGGTTGCCCTTGCCGCCGGCGGTCTTGCGCTTGCCGGCGCCGTCGCGGCAGCAGGCGGCCTAGCGTCGCCGGTTGCGCTGCTGGCCCTGGCACTGCCATTCGAGGCCTGGTGGATCGGCGGTTCAAAGCGCGCGGCACTTTGGGGCGGCCTCTCGGCCTTGGCCGCAATGCTGCTGCAGCCCTTTGTCGCCTCTGTCGTCCCGCTCGGCGGGGCGCAAGTCGCGGCGTGGCACTGGCTGCTGCCGCTCGCCTGGGGCCTGACGCTGGTTCCCCGGCTCGCAGCCCTAGGCGATGCCGCACGCGCGCAGCCCGCGCTGCTTCCAAACGACCGCCTTGAAGACATGATCGACGCCGTTGTCCTGCATGTCGCCCGGCATGGCGAGGTCCTGGATGCCTCGGCCAAGGCGCGCACCATCCTGAAGCTGCCCCCGGAACTGCTTTTCGGCGCCGGGCTGTTCGACCGCATCCACCTGTCCGATCGCGTCGCTTATCTCAGCGCGCTTGCCGACATGCGCGATGGCGCCCTGGCGCGCCGGCTCGATCTTCGGGTAAGGCTGCCGCAGGACGGCAGCGCCTCGACGGCCGACAATTACCGGCCATTTCAGCTCGAACTGATGCGCGCCGAAGAGCAGCAGGAGACCTTCACTCTGCTGCTGCGCGAGAACGACGAAACTGCCGAATTGCGCGACGAGCTTGCTGCCGCCAATGAGGCCGCAGCGTCGGCCGAGGTGGCAAAGGGCCGCTTCCTGGCGGTCGTCAGCCATGAGCTTCGGACGCCGCTCAACGCCATCATCGGTTTTTCCGACATGCTGCTGCATGAGATGTTCGGCGGCTTCAAGGACCCGCGCCAGAAGGAGTATGTCAGCCTGGTGAAGGAGTCGGGCCAGCATCTGCTTGCCGTCGTCACCTCCATCCTTGATGTCTCGAGGATCGAGGCCGGCGCCTACGCGACCGAGCCCGAACCGTTCCGATTCATCGAAGCGGTCGAGATGTGCCAGTCGATGATGCAGCTGCAGGCGAATGCCAAGAACATCGGTCTCCAGGCGCAGATTGCGCCGGACGCCGGGGAGATCAATGCCGACCGTCGTGCCGTGCAGCAGATCCTGATCAACCTCGTCTCCAATGCGGTCAAGTTCACGCCCGATGGCGGCAATGTCGTCGTCGGCGCCAAGCGGATCGGCTCGCGGCTGCATTTCTGGGTCAGGGACACCGGCATCGGCATCGCCGAGGAAGATTTTGTCAATCTCGGCAAGCCGTTCATGCAGATCCAGAACGACTATACGCGCCGCTTCGAGGGCACCGGGCTCGGCCTGTCGCTGGTCAAGGGCCTGGTGGCGCTGCACGACGGCACGATGTCGATCGAAAGCATGCCGGGCGAGGGGACGACGGTCACGATCAGCCTGCCGGTGAACGGGCCGAAGAGGAGCGCGACCGACAGGAACGGCGTGCTGCCGATGCCTGCGACCAGGACGAAAGGCGACGCGAAAGGGGACAGGAATGGCTCGCTCCGCAAAACAGCCTAAGGCGGTCAAGCGCCGCAGCGGCGCGTTCGAGGCCGGCGCGATTGCGCTCGGCGGCGCGATCTCGCGCAATCCGGTCCTGGTCGGCGGGTCGACCGCCTTCCTGGTGACGCTGTTCTACGTTTCCGCCAACGCGCTGTGGTACCAGCCGTTTCCGCATGCCGGCGCCTTCTTCGCCACCCGCAGCATCGAGGGTTTTCCGCACCCCGGCGCGGACGAACCCGAAACCACCATCAACATCCTGCGGCCCGGCCCGGCACCGGTCAAAAGCGACCCGACCGTCGAGCAGGTCCAGGGCATCCTGAAGGATCTCGATTTCTACACGGGAACGGTCGACGGCATTTCCGGGCCGAATACCCAAAAGGCGATCCAGGCCTACCAGCAGAAAGTTGGCCTGCCGGCCTCCGGTGAGATCGACGCCGTGCTGCTCGACCAGCTCGGCGCCAAGCAGACCACGGCTGGCATCCCGCATCCGCTGCCGCGGCCCGTGGATATGGCCGCCGCTCGAGTTGCCGCGCCCGAGGCCGCGCCTGCGCCCATCCCGGTTTCCGCGCCGGTATCCGCCCAGGCGCCCGATGCCCGCATCGTCAAGATCCAGGCCGGCCTGAAGGCATTCGGCAATGACGACATGCAACTCGACGGCGTCGTCGGCGCCCGCACCAAGGCGGCGATCAAGGAATTCCAGTCGCTGTTCGGCCTGCCGGAAACGGGCGAGCCCGACGAGGTCGTCTACGTCAAGATGCGCGAGATCGGCCTGACCAATTGAGTGGTCAAGACGACCGCTCGCGGATAGCCGAAAATCCGGCTAAGACGCCGCGCATGTCCTCCGGAGCCTCGTCATGCGCGTAACCACCGAGTTTTGGGTGTCGGCCCTGCTGCGCCGTGTTTTCGGCGCCGGCGGCTTTGCGGCCGTCGTCAAGCGCGGCGCGACCGAGGCCGGCGCTGTCTTCGTGCTCTCCCGCGGCAGGCTGGGCGACGTCTCCCTGTTCGGCCCGGCGCCGCAGACGAGCTACGATTCGGACAAACCGGATGATCGCTTTTTCACGCTGCTCGGCGCCGGCGACGATGCCGCCGCGCTTGACGCCAGGCTTGAGCGGGAGAAAAAATTCGATCCCGACATCTGGGTGGTCGAGATCGAGGCCGGAACGGTTTCCGTCGAGGAGCTTCTCTCCGTCAAGACGCCTTGAGGCTGGCCCCTAGGCTGGCTTTGTCGACGTCCGGCGCTTGGTCGCCATTCGCGGCGACAGGGGTGTTGCCGCGCACCGCTCGCGACAATGTTTCGGCCTTCCAGCCGCGCACCTTGTCGAGCGCCGCCTCGTGGTGCAGCAGCCGGTAGCGGTCGAGGAAGATGCGGATCGCCTGCGGGTGCGGAAACTCCCGGGGGTACACCGCGACCACGATCAGGAATGCCCTGTCCTCACTGAGGTCGAGCGCCCGCAGCGCGGCGAGCAGCGAGACATAGCTCGAATGCTTGGTCAGCGACCGCGCCGTCGAGAAGTCGATATCGAGCGCGTCGGCAAGCGCGGTCTGGAAGAAGGCGGCGTTGCCGGTCAGCGCCGTCTCGCGCAGCTTGCTGTAAGTTGCTGAGCCGGCGAAGGGATTGACCGATGTCGCCTCGCCCTCGGCGAGCATCATCGAGCGCAGGCGGCGCCTGGCGGTTTCGGCGGCGCTGCCGGGCAGTTTTGGTGCGCTGGGAGCGGCGGCAGCGGCTTCGGCGTCGGCGCCCGCCACGTCGGCGATCGGCTCGGGCTGCCGCACGCGCACCAGGGTCGGCTTTTCCAGCGCCTTGATCAACTGCGCGATGGTCGGGTTCAAATCCTTGCGGCGGGCAATGGCGCGCGCATGCGGCAGGCCGTGGCGGCCGATCAACGCGATCAGGTCGATGTCGCCCAGCGCCCGCGAACGGACCAGCAAGGGCGCGCAGACATCGACCGGCTCCTCGCAAAGCCGCCGCACCAGGGCGGCCGGCGCATATTCGCATTCGGACAGGGCGGCGGCGACATAGCGGCGCGATTCGACCGGCACGCTGTCGAACAGCGGCAGCGTCAGATCCTCGAGCTGGGCGATCTCGCGGCGCGATGGGCGGGTCAGCGAGCAGAACGCCGACACGGCGGCGCGAAACAGCCTTTCGGCTTTTCCCGATTCCGTCCGTATGGCGATTTGCCTGAAATCCGAAGCTGACACGGAAGATACGCCCGACACTCGACACAACCCGGACCATGCTCAACCGCAACTGTGTCGGTTTCGCGCAAGGCCCGGAACAAACATCAAATTAGCGGCGATCCGTTAGCGCTCCGTTAACCCTCTGCCTGCCTTAATCACATTTGGAGGCGTTGCGTTGTGCTCCGGGGCAACCGAGAGGAATACGCGAACCATGGGCATGGTACTGTCTTTCGTGCCGCGATCGGCACCAGTCAATCGAGCAGTTCAGGACACCGGTACGCCGGCGGCGGTGATCATTTTTCCCGGCGTCCGCTACGAGCATCCGCCATTGGCGGGTCAGGCGCGGCCGGCGGACAAGCCGGGCACACCACGGACGCCTGTTCCGCACCACTGAGTTTGCTGGTCATCGGGCTGAGGTCAGTAGTCCTGCAGTTCGCAGGAGCTCTGGTCCAGGAACTGCGACACTACCGGCTTCCAGCTGTCGTCAGGCACGAAGGCGCGGATGACGAAGATGCCTTCCTCGATCGGCGCCTCGACGAAGATCGCCCCTTGCAGGTCTTCGGGAAGCTCCCTGCGCACGTCGATCATCTGTGCCGGCGTCAGCACCACGGTGTCCAGCTTGTTGCCGGTCGCCGTGCGGTCGTTAAATGAATAGAAATTGTGGCCGTTGCGGTCATAGACCGACACCGACCAGAACGGCACGCTGCCCGGCGCCTTGATCCGCACCATGCCTTCGGCAAGGTCGAAGCGGCAGGCGGCGGCGTAAAACAGCGGATCCACCGACTTCACCACCGGCGCGCCGCCCGCCTCGGCATCCAGCCTGGTCATCTTGTAGAGGTCGGACGCCATCGCCAGCCGTGACCAGGCATCGCGCTCGGTAAATTCCGGCACCAGCAAAAGCACCACGATGTGGATGATGCCGGCGCCGACCAGGCCGAGCAGGATGGCGTGCAGCAGCCTACGCATTGCAGCCAGCCTTGACGATCCGGGGCAGCGACACGTCGGAAAGGCCGGTGCTTGAGGCAATCGGCGTGTCGTAGAAGGTGAGCACGAAATACATCCGGCCAAAACCTTCGGTCAGAAGCCAGTTGCCGGGGGCCGGACGGTTGCCGACGGCGATGATCACCGAATTGTCGGGCTGACGCAGCACCTGGTAGGATTGCAGCGCCGCCAACCTTGGCTTGCCGGTGTCGACCACGCCGAGCGATTGATCCGCGGCATAGAGCGTCCAGAACCGGGCGGTGGGGAAACTGCCCTCGATCCTGTAGTCGCATTGCCGCTGAAGCTCATCGCCGGCCGCATCGCGCTCGGCGATGAAGGACAAGCCCTCGGCCTTGCCGAGCGCCAGCACGCCTTCACGCGCCACGCGCGCCTTGGAATAGGGGTCGGCATCTTGCGTGCCGATCTCGGGAAAGGCGGTCCATTCGCCGATGCTGATCGCGCCGACGCCGCTCTGCGCCTGCAGCGCATACCAGACGCTGCCGCCGCCGAGGCCGATGGCCATGGCAAGCGAAAGCAGCGTGAAAAAGGCGGTCTTGAGCATGAAGAACCGGGACGAGTGAATTATCGTTGGGGGATATAGCGGGGCAGGCCGCAGAGCAAGCAGCGCCGTGGAATCAAAGCGCCGACAGGGTCTCCGGTGTCTGCGGCGAGCCGAGCACGGGCGCGGCCTGGAACACCTTGGTCATCTCGCGCAGCGTCTGTGTCGTGCGGCTGGACAGCACCGCCGGGCGCTCGGCCGCGGCCTCCGCTGCTGCCCGATCGGCATTTTTCTTCTCCGCTTCCTCGGCCTTGGCCGCGATCTCTTCGTCGACGAAGGGTTTGTCTAGGCCGGGGATCGGCTTCAGGTCGATATTCTGGTGCGCATAGACCATCAGCCGCTGCCACACCATCGCCGGCAGCGTGCCGCCGGTCATGTTGCGGGTCGGGGTGAAGTCGTCATTGCCGAGCCAGACGGCAGCCGTGTAATTGCCGGTGAAGCCGACAAACCAGGCGTCGCGGTAGGATTGCGTCGTCCCCGTCTTGCCGGCGACGACGATGTTGGGCAGTTGCGCGCGCCGCGCCGTGCCGATCGCCGGCACCGCAGCCAGCATGGTGTTCATGTATTTCAGAGCCTGTTCCGACAAAACCCGATGCGGCGCCGGCGCATCCTTGGCAAAGTCGTAGACGACATCGCCGGTGCGGGTGACGAGCTGGGTGATGCCGTGCCGCGAGCCGGCGAAGCCGTTCTGCGCGAACACGCTGTAGCCCGTCGCCTGGTCCATGACCGTCATGCCCGATGTGCCGAGCACCATGGTCTTGTGCGACTCCAGCGGCGATTCCACGCCGAATGATTCGGCCATCGCCTTGATCGGGCCGATGCCGAGATAGTCCTTGGCCAGCCGTACCGGCACGGTGTTGATCGATTTGGCGATCGCCGTGATCAGCGTCACATTGCCGGCCGAGCCGCCATTGTAATTGTGCGGTGACCAGCCGCCCCAGCTGATCGGCCCGCCTGAGACGACGGAGTCCGGGGTGAACCCGTGCTCCATGGCGGTGGCGTAGACGTAAGGTTTGAACGAGGAGCCGGTCTGGCGCAGCGCCTTGGTGGCGCGGTTGAACTGGCTTGCGCCATAGTCGCGGCCGCCGACAATGGCGCGCACCGCGCCATTGGTCTCGATCACCACAACGGCGCCCTCGGTGACGTTGTACTCCTTGCCGAACTGGCGCAGGTGAAATTCGACGGATTCTTCCGCCGCTTTCTGGATGTTGGCGTCGAAAGTGGTGTGGGCGACCAGCGAATGCTGGCCGGGCTTGGCGATTTTCTTGACCTCATCGAAGGCCCAGTCGAGGTAATAATCCGGGCTCTTCTGCTCGCCGCGGTCGACGATCTCGGCTGGATGCAGCCTTGCCTGCAGCACCTGGCCTTCGGTCATGAAACCGGAATCGACGAGGTTCGACAGCACCACATTGGCGCGAGCACGGGCGGCGGGCAGGTTGATGTGCGGGGCGTATTTGGTCGGCGCCTTGAACAGGCCGGCCAGCATCGCCGCCTCGGCGAGGTTCAGATCCTTGACGCTCTTGCCGAAATAAAAATCCGCCGCCGCCTCGATGCCGAACGTGCCGCCGCCCATATAGGCGCGGTCGAGATAGAGCTGCAGGATCTCCTTCTTCGACAGATTGGCCTCCAGCCACAGCGACAGGAAGGCTTCCTTGATCTTGCGCTGGAAGGTACGCTCATTCGACAGGAACAGGTTCTTGGCCAGCTGCTGGGTGATGCTGGAGCCGCCCTGGACGACGGAATTGGCCCGCACATTCTCGAAGATGGCGCGCGACAGGCCGAGCACGTCGATGCCGTAGTGCTCGAAGAAGCGTCGGTCCTCGGTCGCCAGCACCGCTTTGATGACATGGTCCGGCATCTCGTCGACAGGCACGGAATCGCGCTGGATGATGCCGCGCTGGCCAATCTCATTGCCGTAGCGGTCGAGGAAGGTGACGGCGAAATCGCCCTGACTGCGCCAGTCGCCAGTGGTGATCTGGAAGGCCGGCATCGCGAGTGCGAGCAGCACGACGACGCCGCCGGCGCCCATCGTAAAACCTTCGCTCAGCACCTCGATGATGCCGCGTCGCCAGCCGGTGACTCGGAAGCGCCGCGAAAAAATGGTCGCCGATTCCCAGAACTGGCCGGCCTTGAAGCCGATTTCGTAGAGCGAGGAATCGATCCACGCGTCCACCGCCAGCAGTGCGGCGGCGATCGGACCTCTTCGTCTTGGACGTCGTTCTAAAGGACTGGCCATTCCCGAAACTCACCCAACCCACCTGAGAACCGCAAGCGGGCAATTTCAGGGCGGGCATACCCGGCGAAGACTATTCTTCCATTTCAGCCCGGCTCACAAGGGCAGCCAGGCCACACCACACGGTTTGTTGAGCGCCGCCCGGATCGTGACGCTGGAGGTCGACGCCGTCGATGCCGACGCCAGTGGCTTCGAGCCAGTCTGGCACAAGGGCCGGCGCGTCGGCTTCGTCGCCTCAGCCGGCTATGGCTACACAATAGGCAAAAGCGTCGCGCTGACGTTGCTGGGCGACGAATTCGCCGGGGAGGGGACCGCGCTTTGGGTGCACATTGTCGGCGTCGAGCGGCCGGCGCGAATTATTCCGGCCTCGCCATACGACCCCGAGGGCAGGCGATGCGGCAATGAGGAGTTTTGGCCATGGTCGATGACATTATAAGGGAGACCAGGCGCGAGCGCCGGCGCGGGCACACCGGCGAGGCCGGCAGCGGGTCAAGCCGCCACCCGAACTATCGCTCGCTCAAGAACCCGTTCCTGCCGCAGCCGGTGTTTTCGGACGACCGGGTTGCGGCCATCCACGACACGGCGTTGCGCGTGCTGGAAGAGCTCGGCATCAAGGTGCTGCTGCCGGAGGCGCGCACCATCTTCGCCCGCTCCGGCGCGATGGTCGACGAGGACAGCCAGATGGTGCGCATCGGCCGCGATATCGTCACCGCCGCACTGGCCTCGGCGCCAAAATCCATCCGGGCGCTGGCCGGCAATCGCAGCCGCGACCTCACGCTCGAACTCGGCTCGATGACGTTCCTCGCCGGGGCCGGGGCGCCCAACGTCACCGATCTCGAACGCGGACGGCGTCCGGGCACGCTCGCCGCTTTCGAAGAACTGACCAAGCTTGTTCAGAATTTCGACGTGCTGCATATGCTCGGCCCCTGGATCGAGGCGCAGGATGTCGACAACCATTTGCGCCACTATGCCGTCAACCGTGCGCAACTGACCCTGTCGGACAAGTTCCCCTTCGTCTTCGCGCGCGGCATGCCGCAGGTCGAGGATGGGTTCGAGATGATCAGGCTGGCGCGCGGGCTCTCGCAGGACGAGTTCCTGGCCGGCGTCCATTGCTACACCGTGATCAACACCAATTCGCCGCGCCAGCTCGATATCCCGATGGCGCAGGGCATCATCGACTTTGCCAAGGCCGGCCAGGTCTCTGTCATCACGCCCTTCTGCCTGGCCGGCGCCATGGCGCCGATCACCGTCGCCGGCGCATTGACGCTGCAGCATGCCGAGGCGCTGGCTGGTCTCGCGCTGGCGCAGATGGTGCGGCCGGGCGCACCGGTGGTTTACGGATCCTTCTCCTCCAATGTGGACATGAAGTCCGGCGCACCGGCCTTCGGCACGCCCGAGCACGTCAAGGCGACGCTGGGCGCCGGTCAGTTGGCCCGCTTCACCGGCCTGCCTTGGCGGTCCGGCGGCGGCAGTGCGGCCAACATTTCCGATGTGCAGGCGGCGCACGAGACGCAGTTCGCGCTCTGGGGCTCGGTGCTTGCCGGCGCCACCGTCTGCATCCATGCCGCGGGCTGGCTGGAGGGTGGCCTCAGCGTCTCCTACGAGAAGCTGATCACCGATATCGAGGCATTGCAGACGGTTGCCGAACTCTGTGCTACGACCCCCGGCGACAAGGATTCGATCGGCTTCGAGGCGATCGCCGAAGTCCAGCCGGGCGGGCATTTCTTCTCCGCCGGCCACACCATGACGCGCTACCGCACCGCCTTCTACGAGCCGCTGGTCGCCGACTGGTCGAATTTCGGCAGCTGGACGCAGTCCGGTTCGAAGTCGGCCACCGAGCGCGCCACCGGCATCTGGAAGCGGACGCTGGCCGACTTCCAGCCGCCGGCGTCGGCCGTTGCCACATCCGATGTGCTCGACGAGTTCATTGCCCGCCGCACCGAAGAGGGCGGAGCGTTGCCGATGTCGTGAGGTTGGCAGCCGTCACATCGGCCGCTTGTCGCCGGTCTTCGACGGCTCGCGGCGAATCGGCCCGGCATCGGCCTGCCTGTGCTTGTCGGCGGCAATCCGGCGGATGCGATCGAAGCGGCTCTCCTCCGCCGGCTTGGTCGCGGATACAGCGTTTGGCTTCGGGGCAAATGTGATCATCTGTCGATCTCCCTGTCGTTGCTGACTGGTCTTGACTGACTGACGGAAATTCCTGGCTCGCCGGGGAAATGTCCCCGGCAGCCTGTTCTGATTTATGCCCGCCCAGATTCCCAGCGGGCAATTTTCGGGCGATGGTCAGTAGCCGCCCATGCCGCCACCGCCGCCCGCAGGCGCCGCATCCTTGGCCGGAACGTCGGTGATCATCGCTTCGGCGGTGATCAGAAGGGCGGCGATCGAGCCGGCGTCCTGCAACGCGGTGCGCACCACTTTCGCCGGGTCGACGATGCCGGCCTTGATCATGTCGACATAGACCTCGTTCTGGGCGTCAAAGCCCTGATTCTGGTCCTTGCTGTCGGACAGCTTGCCGACGACGATCGAGCCTTCGACGCCGGAATTCTCGGCGATCTGGCGGATCGGCGCTTCCAGTGCCCTGAGCACGATCGAAATGCCTGCCGTCACATCGTCATTGGCGCCAGTCAGCCCGGCCAGCGCCGATCTGGCGCGCAGAAGCGCCACGCCGCCGCCGGGCACGATGCCTTCTTCCACCGCCGCGCGCGTCGCATTCAGCGCGTCGTCGATGCGGTCCTTCTTTTCCTTCACTTCAGACTCGGTGACGCCGCCGACGCGGATGACGGCAACGCCGCCGGCGAGCTTGGCCAGCCGCTCCTGCAGCTTCTCCTTGTCATAGTCGGACGTGGTCTCCTCGATCTGGCCCTTGATCTGCGCGATGCGCGCCTGGATGGTCGCCTTGGTGCCGGCGCCGTCGATGATCGTGGTGGTGTCCTTCTCGATCAGTACGCGCTTGGCGCGGCCAAGCATCTCGATGGTGACGTTTTCGAGCTTGATGCCGAGATCCTCGGAAATCATCTGGCCCGATGTCAGCACGGCGATGTCTTCCAGCATCGCCTTGCGGCGATCGCCGAAGCCCGGCGCCTTGACGGCCGCGACCTTGAGGCCGCCGCGCAGCTTGTTGACGACCAGCGTCGCCAGTGCTTCGCCTTCGACGTCTTCCGAGATGATCAGCAGCGGCCTGCCGCTCTGCACCACTGCTTCGAGGATCGGCAGCATCGCCTGCAGATTGCCGAGCTTCTTCTCGTGGATAAGCACGTAAGGCTCTTCCAGTTCGACGCGCATCTTGTCGGCATTGGTGACGAAATAGGGTGAGAGATAGCCGCGGTCGAACTGCATGCCTTCGACGACGTCGAGTTCGGTGTCGGCGGTCTTGGCCTCCTCGACTGTGATGACGCCGTCATTGCCGACCTTGTCCATCGCCTTGGCGATCATGGCGCCGACGCTGGCATCGCCATTGGCGGCGATGGTGCCGACCTGGGCGATCTCGGCCGACGACTTGACCTTCTTGGCCTTCGCCTTGATGTCTTTGACCACGGCGGCGACAGCCTGGTCGATGCCACGCTTGAGGTCCATCGGGTTCATGCCGGCGGCAACCAGCTTGGCGCCTTCGCGCAGGATCGATGCGGCCAGCACCGTGGCGGTGGTGGTGCCGTCACCGGCGAGGTCGTTGGTCTTCGAAGCCACTTCGCGCACCATCTGCGCGCCCATGTTCTCGAACTTGTCGGCAAGCTCGATTTCCTTGGCCACCGTCACACCGTCCTTGGTGATGCGCGGCGCGCCATAGGCCTTGTCGATGATGACGTTGCGGCCCTTGGGGCCGAGCGTGACCTTCACCGCATTGGTGAGGATCTCGACGCCGCGCAGCATGCGGTCGCGCGCGTCGGTGGCGAATTTGATTTCCTTGGCAGACATTTTTTTCAATCCCGTTGGTGTGGTGAAGCAAGCGGCTCGCCGGAGCCTGGCAAAGCCAGGCCGGTCAGGCAGCCTTCTTGGCTTTGACGCTCTTCTCGGTGACGACCGTCCCGCTCTTGCCGATAGCGGCCGTCTCGCTCTTGTCGATGACGCCCATAATGTCGGCTTCCTTCATGATCAGCAGGTCCTCGCCGTCGATCTTGACCTCGGTGCCCGACCATTTGCCGAACAGGATGAAGTCGCCGGCCTTGACGTCGAGCGGAACAAGCGCGCCGTTTTCGTCGCGTGCGCCCGGCCCAACGGCGATGACTTCGCCTTCCTGCGGCTTTTCCTTGGCATTGTCGGGAATGATGATGCCGCCCTTGGATTTGACATCGCCTTCGGCGCGCCGGATGACGACGCGGTCGTGGAGTGGCCGAAACTTCATGAGAACTTCTTTCTGGGGCCGGCATAGGCGACCGCGCCTTTCTTATAGGCGTGTTGGCACTCGATAGATAGGAGTGCCAAAAATTATTCGTGGCCAAAATTAAATATTAAAAAGTATTATGATGTCTGCCGGGTTCGAAACGTCGCGAGGCGCCTAGATATTTCGAAAAATTGAATTTCGAGGCCAAAGCGACTATTTATATCGTAAGTTCGATTTCACAATTTCAGGCACGAGGAGATTTATGCGATGGCCGAAGGCAATCAGAGCATCATGGAAAAAGCTGAAGCCCGCTTCATGGACAAGCAGAAGAAGACGGCCGAGCGCAACAAGGCAACCTCCGACTACATGTCCGAAGCGAGGGCCAGGGAGATCAAGACGGCAAGGCTCAGGGAATTGCGCCTGGCCAAGGAAGAGGCCGACCGCGTCGCGGAAGCCTTGAACCCGACACCGAAGAAGAAGCGGGCTACCGTCAAGAAAGCCGCCGCCGCGCCGAAGGGGGGCACGTCATGAGCCTGACATTCCCCAATCCAAGCCGCTTCTATGACGAGGCCGGCAAGCGCATCCGCTTTGTCGGCCATGACGGCATGTTCCAGATTTCCTTCTCCGTCGCAGCCGATGCCCTCTCGAAGGTGCCATCAGGGACGGCGACCGCGGAAGCCACCTATCTGGCGGCCTTCGACACCGCGTCCAGCTCCATCCATGACATTGCCAGCAAGGCCTACGCCCGCACCCGCAAGAGCATTTATGTGCTCACAGCCGCGGATTTCGGCTAGCGCGCGTTCGTCTTGCATCAGGGCGGCTGAGATCAGCGTGCGTCAGGACTTGCGGTCGGCTTTTGCCCGCCGCTTGACGTCCCGGCTGTTCAGGCGGTCGGCCATCGCTTCCGCATCCCGCAAATTCATGGCCACCATTACCTGTTGCTTAAGCTCGACAGGCTGGCCGGTGAAGATGTCGAAGATAGTCCAGCTCTCGGGCTCGTCCATGCGCAACGCGTAGCGGTTTGCCATATCGGCATCAGGCCCTTGACATGAAAAATGCCGCCGCCAGGATCAGGATTGTCCAGGCCACCACCGACAGCTTCAAGGCCAGGCCGCCATGCATTGAAAGTATCTCGCGCATGCGCAGGGCCACGGTGCTCTTCGACAGGGCGGGTGCTGCCGCAATCGCGACCGGGGGCTTGACGCCGAGCTTTCCAAAAGCCGGCAGCAGCGGTGGCGTTCGCATGAAATGACCTCGAATTGCCGGAGAAAACAGGGCTCCTCATAACACCCTTCTTGAAACTCCCCGCATGCCAAATAGAACCCGGTCCGTGAAAGGGCCATGCCGCCCGATTCGCCGCCTTCCATCAGGCGGATCGTCATCTGGCGAAATCCGTGCAACGCGGTTAGGTTGCGCGCGAAACTGAGGTTGTTCAAAGCGTGACAGGCGAACGGAGACGACGATGACGGCGCCCGGCGATTTGCTGCAAGCCTTGTTCATGAGATTGAAGAGCGATGCCTCGCTGACGGCGCTGCTCGGCGGCGCCGGGTTGCGCGAGCAGGCGGCCGACAGTGCCGCCTTCCCTTATGTGACCTATGGCAGGACCAGCGCATTCGATCTGGACACCGGCGCCGACAATGATGACGACCAGCTCATCACGCTGCATGTCTGGTCGAAGGCGCAAGGCGAGGCCGAGACGCGTCTGATCATGGACAGCATCCGGGCGCGCCTTGACGGCGCCGCTTTCGCCACCGGCTCGCGCGACCAGACCCGCCTGTCCCTGGAGTTCGCCGAGGCCCGCTACGACGAGGACCTGGCGCTCTACCACGGGGTGCTGCGGATACGCGCTCTCACCGAGCAAAGTGATTGAAGCAACCTAGATTTGCGCCTGAATCTCGGCCTTGTCGATGACTGACCACACCTCGCGGATGCGACCCTCTCCGAATTCGTAGAAAACATTCTCAGCGAACGACACGCGCTTGCCGTTCACCGGCAGGCCGAACAGCACGCCCTTGGGATGACAGTCGAAATGCAGGCGCGCCGCCACGCGCGGCGGCTGGCAGACCAGCAGTTCGATGTTGAAGCGGAGGTCGGGAATCGCCTCGAAATCGCCTTCGAGCATACGGCGATAACCCGACAGGCCGAGCATTTCGCCATTGTGCTGCACCTCGTCGCCGACAAAGTCTCCAAGTTTCGCCCAGTCCTGGGCATTCAGGCAAGCGATATAGCCCCGGTAAAGGTCGGCAAGGTCTTTATCCGTCATGGCGCCCTCCGATGATTTGGCGTTTCCCGCGCTATTTAGGGCGGCCTTCAGAATGGTCTCGCCTTGACCTGTTCCCAATCTGGCTGCGAATTGAGAACCTGCGCGCAAAAACCATAGCCGCGCAGCCGGTTTTCCGGTTATGAATCCATTGCCCGGTCTGAGGGACTGGGCGGTAGGATCGCATTCATTCGTTGCGCGCGCAGGGGGTATTGCGGGGATGGATTTTCACCCGTTCACCGTTCATTTCACGTTCAGCACAGTTGCGTTACAACGCCGACCATGAAAACGCTTCGCTCTCATGTCAGAACCGCGATACTGGCGCTCACAGCGGCCGGCCTGTTGGCGTCGCAAGCGACGCCGGCAGCCGCGGCGGATTGCTACGCGATCGGCCAGCAGGTTGCCGAGCAGAATGGCGGCACGCTGGCCAAGGCTTCGCAGACGACGCGTGGCGGCCAGGAGGTCTGCGTCATCGTCGTGCTTGTGCCGGGCAAGGACGGCCAGCGTCCGCGCCGTTCCGAGATCGTCGTCCCGGCGAACTGATCCAATCTTCCCTCTTGCAGGGCTCGTTTCCCAGACCACCGGAATCGGCCTATAGCTGACACATCAACAGGCCTGACCGATCATGCGCGTACTCGTCGTAGAAGATGACAAGGATCTCAACCGGCAGCTGGCCGACGCGCTGGTCGATGCCGGCTATGTCGTCGACCGCTCCTATGACGGCGAGGAGGGGCATTTCCTCGGCGACACGGAGCCCTACGATGCCGTCGTGCTCGACATCGGCCTGCCGCAGATGGACGGCATCAGCGTCGTCGAGCGCTGGCGCCGCAACGGCCGCAAGATGCCGGTGCTGATCCTGACAGCGCGCGACCGCTGGAGCGACAAGGTGTCGGGCATCGATGCCGGCGCCGACGACTATGTCACCAAGCCGTTCCACATCGAGGAGGTGCTGGCCAGGGTGAGGGCGCTGATCCGCCGCGCCGCCGGCCATGCCTCGTCCGAGCTCACTTGCGGGCCGCTGCGCCTCGACACCAAGGCCTCCAAGGCCGATGTCAACGGCGTGCCGCTGAAGCTGACCTCGCATGAGTTCCGCCTGCTGGCCTATCTGATGCACCATATGGGCGAGGTGGTGTCGCGCACCGAGCTGGTCGAGCATCTTTACGACCAGGATTTCGACCGCGATTCCAACACCATCGAGGTCTTTGTCGGCCGGCTGCGCAAGAAGATGGGCATCGACATGATCGAAACCGTGCGCGGCATGGGCTATCGCATGCGTGAGCCGGAGGCGTAAGGCGGAACCGCTCCCCATACCAGCAAGGAAGCCTTTTTCGGCGCGGCTCTGGCCGCGCTCGCTGGCCTTCCGCGTCATCGGCTTTTCCACGATCTGGGCGATCCTCACCCTGATCGTCATCTTCACTCTGATCACCACGCTCTACCGCCAGGCCAGCGAGCGCGGCTTCGACAGCCTGCTGTCGGCGCATCTGTTCAATCTGATCGGCTCGGTCGGCGTTTCCGAATCCGGCCAGCTCACCGGTGCTCCCGACCTTGGCGACCTGCGCTTCTCGGAGCCGAATTCGGGCTGGTACTGGTCGGTGGAGCCGGCTTCCGAAGGTGTGCACGGCAACCTTCATTCGTCCTCGATGACCACGACGATCCCGTCGCCGACCGTCGCCGAGGTGCCGTTCAATTCGAGCTTCCAGCGCAGCTACTCCACCGACGGTATCGGCGACGAGCAGCTCGAAGTGTTCGAGAGCGAATTCGTGCTCGATGCCAAGAACCGCGCCGCGCGCTTCCGCGTGATGGGCAACAAGACCGAGCTCGAACAGGAGATCGCCACCTTCCAGGGCCGATTGCTGACCTATCTCAGCCTGTTCGGCGTCGGCATGATCGCCATCAATGCGATTGCTATCCTGCTCGGCCTCCAGCCCTTGCGCCGGGTTCGCAACGCGCTTGCCCAGGTGCGCGAAGGCACGGCGCAGCGGCTCGATGGCCGGTTTCCCGCCGAGATCGAGCCGCTCGCCAACGAGACCAATGCGCTGATCGAAAACAACAAGCGCATCGTCGAGCGCTCGCGCACGCAGGTCGGCAACCTCGCCCATTCGCTGAAGACGCCGCTCGCAGTTTTGATCAACGAGGGCCGGGCGCTCGGCGGCGCCAAGGGCCAGCTCATCGCCGACCAGGCCGCCTCGATGCAGAAGCAGGTCGACCATTATCTGCAGCGGGCTCGGGTCGCCGCGCAGCGCGACAGCGTCGTCTACCGCACGCCGGTGACCCCGCTGGTGCAGCGCATGGTGCGCGTGCTGCAAAAACTCAAGCCTGATGTCAGCCTGTCGCTTACGCTGCCGGCGGCCGACATCGTCTTTGCTGGCGAGCGCGAGGATTTGGAGGAACTGCTCGGCAACCTTCTCGACAATGCGATGAAATGGGCGAAGAGCACTGTTGCCGTATCCGTCACGCCGGCCGCAGCCGGCCTGTTCGAGCTATCGATCGAGGATGACGGTCCCGGCATCCCCGAGGACAAGGCCCGCGATGTCTTGAAACGCGGCCGGCGCCTCGACGAGACAAAGCCGGGAACCGGGCTCGGACTTGCCATCGTTGCCGACCTCGTCAACGAGTATGGCGGGGCGCTGGCGCTGGAACGCTCCACAATGGGCGGGCTGAAGGCGGTTGTGCGCTTGCGGAGCTTGCAATGATGTACTGCCCAAGGCCAATCGACACGGCCGAATGCCTGTGTTATGGCGGCCCCTCGATTGCGCAAAAGCCGTTAAGAACGGCCAAATTTCCGACAAATATCAATAGTATGACGTCCTGACGCCCCCGATGACGCGGCCCCCAGCGCATCCCGTTCAAGAAAACCGGTTGTTGGCATGAAGATTCGCGTTGCGCTCGTTTCCGCACTGCTCGCTCTTTCCGGCTGCGGAACGCTGGGCAAGGGCAGTGGCCCGGATATCTCCATCACCAACCCGCCCGCGTCGCCTCCTTCAGGGGCCAAAGTCGCGACGACGATCATCTCGGCCATGGCCGGCGGGCTCGTCGGCGGATCGATCGGCAGCGGCCTGAACAGCACCGAGAAGCGCAAGGCGCTCGAGGCGGAATACAAGGCGCTCGAATATACGGCGAGCGGCCAGAAGGTGACGTGGAAGAGCGACAGTTCGGCTCATTCCGGCGAAGTCGTCGCGGCCCAGCCCTACCGCGTCGGCTCGCAGGATTGCCGCCAGTACACCCATACGGTGTTTACCGGCACGGCCGGCCAGACCGCGCGGGGCACCGCATGCCGCAACGCCGACGGCAGCTGGACGCCGCTGACCTGAACATTGGGCCGGGGTCGGAATCCCGTCAAAGCGTCGCAGCACCCTCATGTTGTGAGAGCAGGGCTCTCGCTCTATTGGAAGAACCATGCTGTTCTGGGTCATAGCCGCAATCCTCACGCTAGGCGCAAGCCTGACGGTGCTGCTGCCGCTGACCAGTGGCGGCAAGGACGCTCCGACCAGCAGCGACCACGACCTCGAAGTCTATCGCGACCAACTGGCCGAGCTTGAGCGTGACGCCGCGCGCGGGCTGATCCAGCCGGCGGAAGCCGAGGAGGCGCGCGCCGAAATCGCCCGCCGCATCCTTCGCCTGGGAGATGTTGGTCAAGCCAATGTCGGTCAAGCCGATGCGCCTGGCACGCGGCAGCCGTCAAAGGCGGCAAGGCTGGTGGCAACGGCTGCGGTACTGGCGGTCCCTCTGCTCAGCTGGGGCCTTTACAGCCAGCTCGGCTCGCCGGATCTGCCGTCGCAGCCGCTTGCCGAACGGCTGGCCAAGAATCCGGCCGATAGTTCGGTCGACGAGTTGGTGGCGCGCGCCGAGGCCCATCTTGCCGCCAACCCTGGCGATGGACGCGGCTGGGACGTGCTCGCCCCGATCTATCTGCGCCTGCAGCGCTTTCCCGATGCCGTGACCGCCTATCGCAATGCCATCCGCCTCGATGGCGACACGGCCGCCCGCGAGGCCGGCCTCGGCGAAGCGATTGCCAATGCGGCCGGCGGCATCGTTTCGGCCGATGCGCAATCCGCTTTCGAACAGGCGCTAAAACTCGACCCGGGAAACGCGAAAGCCTCGTTCTATTTGGCGATGGCGCTGGCCCAGGAAGGCCGCATACCCGAGGCAACCACGGCTTGGCAGAAAATGCTCGATTTCCTGCCGCAGGATTCGCCATGGCGCGGAGCTGTCCAACAGGCACTGGCCGAGGCCGCCAACCGCAGCGTCGCGTCAGGAGAGCCCGCCAAAGGCCCCGATGCCGCAGCCGTCGATGCCTCGTCGATGGCGCCGCAGGACAGGCAGGCCATGATCGAAACCATGGTCGCCGGCCTCGACGAAAAACTGCGGCAAAATCCGCGCGACGCGGAAGGATGGATGCGGCTCATTCGTTCCTATGTTGTGCTGGGCAAGGCTGACCAGGCGCGCGACGCGCTGCATCGCGGTATCGCCGTGTTTGGCGCCGACAGTGAGGAAGCGAAGAAATTCACCGCCTTTGCCGCCTCGCTCGGCCTGACGGCGACGGAGTAGGACATGACGCGCAAGCAGAAGCGATTGTCGGTGATTGTCGGAGGTCTTGCCTTCCTCGGCGCCGCCACCGGGCTGACCTTCTATGCGTTGGGCCAGAAGGCCTCCTATTTCTATATGCCCGCCGATCTGACCACCGCCAGCTTGCAGCCGGGACAGCGCATCAGGCTCGGCGGCCTCGTCGAAAAGGGCACGGTCGTGCGCGGGCAGGGCGCGACGGTTGCGTTCTCGGTCACCGACACGCACAAATCGGTCAAGGTCAGCTATACCGGCATCCTGCCCGATCTGTTCCGCGAGGAGCAGGGCGTCATCACCGAAGGCAGCTTTGGCGCCGACGGCGTTTTCGTCGCCGACAGCGTGCTGGCCAAGCATGACGAGCGCTACATGCCCAAGGAAGTCGCTGACGGGCTGAAGGCCAAGGGCGTGTGGCAAGAGAGCAAGAGCCAGTAATGGTTGAGACCGGACACTTCGCGCTCGTCCTCGCCTTTGTGCTGTCGCTGGTGCAGACGCTGGTGCCGCTGATCGGCGCCCGTACCGGCAACCAGAGGCTGATGGCTGTCGGCGGTCCCGTCACGGTCACAGGCTTCGCGCTCACGGCGCTATCGTTCGCAGCACTCGCCGGCGCCTATGCAAGTTCCGATTTCTCGGTGGCGAGCGTGTGGGAAAACTCGCATTCGCTGCAGCCGCTGATCTACAAGATCACCGGAACCTGGGGCAATCACGAAGGCTCGATGCTGCTCTGGGTGCTGATCCTGACCTTCTTCGGTGCGCTGGTCGCTGTCTTCGGCTCCAACCTTCCGGCGACGCTGCGCGCCAATGTGCTGACCGTGCAGGGGGCTATCGGCGCCACCTTCTTCCTGTTCATCCTGGCGACATCCAATCCGTTCACCCGGCTCAATCCGGCGCCGATCGAGGGCCGCGATCTCAACCCGGTCCTGCAGGATCTTGGCCTCGCCATCCATCCGCCGCTGCTCTATCTCGGCTATGTCGGGTTCTCTATCTGCTTTTCCTTCTCGGTCGCCGCCCTCATCGAAGGCCGCATCGATGCCTCCTGGGCGCGCTGGGTGCGGCCGTGGACGCTGGTCGCCTGGATGTTCCTCACCGGCGGCATCGCGATGGGCTCCTACTGGGCCTACTACGAGCTCGGCTGGGGCGGCTTCTGGTTCTGGGATCCGGTCGAAAACGCCTCCTTTATGCCGTGGCTGGCCGGCACGGCTCTTCTGCATTCGGCGATCGTCATGGAGAAGCGTTCGGCGCTCAAGATCTGGACGCTGCTGCTTGCCATCCTCACCTTCTCGCTGTCGCTGCTCGGCACCTTCCTGGTGCGCTCCGGCGTGCTGACCTCGGTGCATGCTTTCGCCACCGATCCGACCCGCGGCATCTTCATCCTGTGCATTTTGACGCTGTTCATCGGCGGCTCGCTGGCCCTGTTTGCGCTGCGCGCCTCGCGGCTGACGGCCGGCGGCCTGTTCCACCCGATCTCGCGCGAAGGCGCACTCGTCCTCAACAATCTGTTCCTGACCACGGCCACGGCCACCGTGCTGGTCGGCACGCTCTATCCGCTGGCGGTCGAAGCGCTTTCGGCCGGCAAGATCTCAGTCGGCGCCCCCTTCTTCAACCTGACATTCGGCCCGCTGATGGTGCCGCTGCTGGTCGTGGTTCCTTTCGGACCATTGCTCGCCTGGAAGCGCGGTGACCTCTATGCCGTCGCCCAGCGCCTGATGGCGGCTTTCGGCGCCGCTCTCCTGGCGATGCTGGTCACCGGGCTGTTCATCGACGGCGCGTCGGTGTTCGCCGCCCTTGGTGTCGGCCTCGCCTGCTGGCTGGTCTGCGGCGCGCTCACCGACCTCGCCGTCAAGTCCGGCTTTGGCAATGTGTCGCCCGCCATCATGCTGCGCCGTTTCGCCGGCCTGCCGCGTTCGGTGTTCGGCACTGCACTTGCCCATCTCGGCCTCGGGCTGACGACGCTCGGCATTGTCGGCACGCTGTGCTTCGGCACCGAAAGGATACTGTCGATGCATGCCGGCGAGAGCGTCGAACTCTCCGGCCACACGCTGCGTTTCGACGGCCTCTTCCCGGCGCAGGGTCCGAACTACAGCGAGCAGCGCGGCCGCTTTTCCCTGATCGGCGCCGATGGCGGCGTTTCAGCCGAAATCACCTCGGCCAAGCGCTTCTTTCCGGTGCGGCAGACGACGACGACCGAATCCGGCATCGAGACGATCGGCTTCAGCCAGCTCTATCTGTCGCTGGGCGATGAAGGCACCGATGGATCCGTCGTGGTGCGCCTGTGGTGGAAGCCGCTGGTGACGCTGATCTGGGGCGGAGCTCTGGTGATGATGGCGGGAGCCGCAATGTCGCTGCTCGACCGTCGCCTGCGGGTTGGCGCACCCTCGCGCCGCCGCAAGCAGGCAGCCTCCATGCCGTCGGCAGGCGCGCCGTGAGCACCAGGTTCTCGTTGGCCTCGCTCACCCTGCTTCTGGCGCTGCTGTTTGCCGGCGCGGCGCAAGCGGTGAAACCGGACGAGGTTCTCACCGATCCGGCGCTCGAGGCGAGGGCGCGGCTACTGTCGGAAGGCCTGCGCTGCATGGTCTGCCAGAACCAGTCCATCGACGAATCCGATGCAGACCTCGCCCGCGACCTGCGCATCCTGGTGCGCCAGCGCCTGGTTGCCGGCGATACCGACCAGCAGGTGATGGACTATATCGTGTCGCGCTACGGCGAGTTCGTGCTGTTGAAGCCACGCTTCAGCCCGCGCAACGCCTTGCTTTGGGGCACGCCGGTGCTTCTGCTTCTAGTCGGCGGCATTTTCATTGTGCTGACCACACGCTCCCGCCGCTCGTTGGCAACCAAGGCGCTGAGCGCCGAGGAACAGGCGGCGCTGGACAAGGTGCTGAGCGACTAGCTCGGCCATTCCTCCAAAGGCCAGTCCCGCGACGTGTGGATGGCGCGCAGGATAACAATGCTCTGACGGCCGGCGATCAGGCGCAATTCATAGGCAATGATGTAGGGCAGGCGGCCGATGGGCTTCTCATAAGTGCCTGTTACCCGGCCAGGTCGGCCCGTCGCCATATCACCAAGGCCCCGGCCCATTTCACGGATACGGTCCGCGAGGCGTCGGGCGGCGGCAGGATTGTCCTGAGCGATAAAGGCAACTTGCTGCGTGAGATCGTCCAGCGCTTCTCGCGACCAGGTGACGAACAGCTTCACGCCTTGCCTGCGCGCCTGGCTTTCGCTGCTTCGATCACCGCGTCGAGCTCCGCCATGGCGTCGTCGTGGGGCACGACACGGCCAGCCTCTGCGTCGGCCATGCCACGTTTTATGCCTTCGATGATATCCAGCTCGCGATCGACATAGGCTGAGACCGCCTCGGCGGCGAGGAACGATTTACTACGCCTGGTATCGGTAGCGATCTGCTCCAGCTTCAGCTTGGTCTCGGACGAGACTCGAATGGTCATGGTGGTGCTTGCTGTCATTGTGAAAGCCTTGTGCTGAGTTGTGTACACCATAGGGCAGCAGGCGAGCGCAACCAAGCGATTTGTGCGTCCGCCCAACATTACAAAACTTTCATGCTCCGGAAATGGCGCGGTAATGTGCGCCTCTCTATTTCTCTTGTCCGAGGATGCTCTGCCTGAGCCGCATCCAGTGAAAAGAGGATACGAGACCCATGACTATCGCCCCCAACCCATATTCCCGCACCCGCAAGCGCCTGTTGGCCGCCGCCGCTTCGCTGGCCATTGCCGGCGGCATCGGTTTCGGCGCCGTTGCCACTGGTACAGCTCCCGTTCTGGCCGACGCCGTGCGGGTCGAAGCGCCCCAGGTGCCGGGCTTTGCCGATGTCGTCGAGCGCGTTTCGCCGGCCGTGGTCAGCGTCAAGGTCAAGGCCAAGATCGAGCCTGCCGCCGATGACGGCTCCGACCAGTCCGACGATCCGGACGGCATGAACAACCTGCCCGACAATCCGCAGCTGCGCCAGTTCTTCAAGCAATTCCGGGGCTTTGGCGATCAGAACGGCCAGGGCGGCGGCAATCGTCGCTTCAGCCACCGCGACCATAACAACGACCAGCCGCGTCCGGTGGCGCAGGGTTCTGGCTTCTTCATCTCCGATGACGGCTATCTCGTCACCAACAACCATGTCGTCGAGGAAGGCTCCGCCTTCACAGTGGTGATGAATGACGGCAAGGAACTTGACGCCAAGCTGATCGGCACCGATCCGCGCACCGATCTGGCGGTGCTCAAGGTCGATGGCGTCGGCAAGTTCACCTATGTCGATTTCGCCGACGATTCCAAGGTTCGCGTCGGCGACTGGGTGGTGGCCGTCGGCAATCCGTTCGGCCTCGGCGGCACCGTCACCGCCGGCATCGTCTCGGCCCGTGGCCGTGATATCGGCGCCGGTCCCTATGATGACTTCATCCAGATCGACGCCTCGGTCAACCGCGGCAATTCGGGCGGCCCGACCTTCAACCTCAACGGCCAGGTCGTCGGCATCAACACCGCGATCTTCTCGCCGTCGGGCGGAAGCGTCGGCATCGCCTTCGACATTCCGGCCTCGACCGCCAAGCAGGTGGTGCAGGATCTGATGAAGAGCGGCTCGGTGCAGCGTGGCTGGCTCGGCGTCGAAATCCAGCCGGTTACATCGGACATCGCCGAATCGCTGGGCCTGAAGTCGCAGAACGGGGCTCTGGTTTCGGGCGCCCAGGACGGTGGCCCCGGCAAGAAGGCCGGCATCACCGCCGGTGACGTGATCACCCAGGTCGAAGGCAAGGACGTCGCATCGCCGAAGGAACTGGCTCGTCTGATCGGCGCCTACCCACCCGGCAAGTCGGTCGACGTCACGGTGTGGCGCGGCGGCAAGAGCCAGACCATCAAGGTCGATCTCGGCACGCTGCCATCCACCGACAAGCAGGCCTCGGCCGACCCGCAGCAGCCCGCGGCACCGGCAAAGCCCGCCGCGCTGGCCGATCTCGGCCTCACCGTCACCAAGTCGGAAAACGGCAAGGGCCTGGTGGTGACCGATGTCGATCCCGACAGCGATGCCGCCGACCGCGGCATCCAGCCCGGCGATGTCATCACCTCGGTCAATTCGACGGAGGTGAACGGCACCGAAGACGTCGCCAAGGCGATGGCCGATGCGGTCAAGTCCGGCCGCAAGGCGGTGCTGATGCAGATCACCCGCGACGATTCAAACCGCTTCGTCGCGCTGCCAGTCGCCAAAGGCTGACATCACACAGTTTCCAGTGCGGCGGTTTCAACACCCCCGAGCCGCCGCACGGGAAGCAAGGGGCCGAACGCGTTAGTCAGTCATCGTGTTCTGCCCCCGGCGGCAGCGGGCCCCCATCGCCCGCTGCCGCTCTAACATCGAAGCATGTCGCCCAAAAGTGCACGGCGGTTTTGGCAAAACGACATGCTTGAACGAAAGCTTTTGCGCTCATGGCCGCCCCTCAATCTTCCGGCGAAATCGCGTATAACGGCTCTATGAAGATTCTCGTCATAGAAGACGATCGCGAGGCGGCCGACTATATGCAGAAGGCCTTTGCCGAGGCTGGGCACACCGCCCATGTCGCCGGCGACGGCGAAACCGGCTTTGCGCTGGCCGATGCCGGCGACTATGACGTGATGGTCGTCGACCGCATGATGCCACGCCGCGACGGGCTCTCCGTCATTGCCGGCCTGCGCTCGCGCGGCAACACCACGCCGGTGCTGATCCTGTCGGCGCTGGGCGAAGTCGATGACCGCGTCACCGGTCTGCGCGCCGGCGGGGACGACTATCTGACCAAGCCCTATGCCTTTTCCGAATTGCTCGCCCGCGTCGAGGTGCTGAACCGCCGCGCCAGCGCCAGGGAGGCCGAAACCGTCTACCGGGTCGGCGATCTCGAGCTTGACCGGCTGTCCCATTCGGTCAAGCGCGCGGCGCGCGAGATCATGCTGCAGCCGCGCGAATTCCGCCTGCTCGAATATCTGATGCGCCATGCCGGCCAGGTGGTGACGCGCACCATGCTGCTCGAAAATGTCTGGGACTATCATTTCGATCCGCAGACCAACGTGATCGACGTTCACGTCTCGCGCCTGCGTGGCAAGATCGAGAAGGGTTTCGACAAGCCGATCCTGCATACGGTTCGCGGCGCCGGCTATATGCTGAAGAGCGGCTAGAGCATGATCCCAAAAAGTAGGTACCGGTTTTTGGAGAAGATCGTGCTCCAACAAAGGGGTAGGTCATGATGAGATTTCAGCCAAATCTCATCATGAGCTAGAACTCGATGGCCCTTTCCCTGCCGGCCATCATGAGGACGACGGCGGCGCGGCTTTCAGCGCTTTATTTCCTGCTTTTCGCGCTATGTGCCGTGTTGCTGGTCTTCTACATGACGTCGTTGTCGGCCCGCATGCTGACCGGCCAGACCCAGCAGACCATCAATGACGAGGTGCTCGGCCTCGCCCGTGCCTATCAGAGCGGCGGCCTGCCGCGGCTGGTGCGCGTCGTCGAGCAGCGCTCGCGCCAGCCCGGCGCCAACCTCTATCTCATTGCCGACGTCAACGGCCAGATCCTCACCGGCAACGTGCAGAGCCTGGCACCGGGGGTGCTCGAGACCGATGGCTGGACGACCGAACCCTTCTCCTATCGCCGTTTCGGCGAAGGTGAGCTCGAACGGCAGCGCAACCAGGCTTCTGACCCGAATGGCGCGCAGCCCGGCGAGACCGAAATTCAGCCCGAGGGCGAGAAGGGCCACAACGCCATCGCGCTGGTGCTGCGGCTGCCCAACCACATGATCATGCTGGTCGGCCGCGATCTCGGCGAGCCCGAGCGCTTCCGCGCCGTCGTCCGCCGCGCCCTGATGCTGGCGCTGGGCATGATGGGCCTGGGCGGGCTGCTGATCTGGTTCCTTGTCGGCCGCGCCGCGCTGAAGCGCATCGACAGCGTCTCGGAGGCAAGCCGCCGCATCATGGGCGGCGATCTCACGGGACGGCTGCCGGTGACCGGCGCCGGCGATGAGTTCGACCGCCTGTCGGAAAACCTCAACACCATGCTGGCCAGGATAGCGACGCTCAACGAAGGGCTGAAGCAGGTCTCCGACAACATCGCCCATGATTTGAAGACGCCGCTGACCAGACTGCGCAACCGCGCTGAGGCGACACTTTCGGGCAAGCACAAGACCACCGACTACCGGCAGGCGCTGGAAGGCACCATCGCCGAATCCGACCAGCTGATAAAAACCTTCAACGCCATCCTGATGATCTCCAGGCTGGAGGCCGGCTATTCCTCGGAGAGCACCAGCAAGGTCGATCTCGCCGCCGCGGTGCATGACGTTGTCGAGCTTTATGAGCCGGTGGCGGAGGAGGCTGGCGTGGTGCTTGAAACTGCCGCGGACGGGAATTTTTCCGTCGATGGCAACCGCGAGCTGATCGGCCAGGCACTGTCGAACATCGTCGACAACGCCATCAAATACTCGACCGATGCGACGGAAAAGCCTGCCGTGCGCGTAGCCCTGCAGCGCGTCGGTCACGAAATCCGCCTTTCCGTTTCCGACAATGGCCATGGCATCCCCGACGATGCCGACCGCGCCAGGGCGACCGAGCGCTTCGTGCGGCTGGAAAAGAGCCGCTCGCAGCCGGGATCCGGTCTTGGCCTCAGCCTCGCCAAGGCGATCATGACTTTTCACAATGGCCGGCTTGAAGTTCTGCCTGCCAATCCCGGATTGTCCGTTATCATGAGCTTCCCGGCGCGGGAGGACCATTGATGGCGGTGAGGATGGCTGCGAAACGGATCGAGACCGAATGGCGCCTGCAACTGGCGGCGCAGCTCGCGCCGCTGGATGAGGCCCGCGCCCGGCGTGAACTGTCGGAGATCGCTGGCGATGCCAAGGACGAGAACCTGCCGAGGCTGGCGAAATTCCTAGGAGGCAAGGGCACCGCACAGGAGTTTCTCGCTGCCGTCTTCGATCTCTCGCCCTTCCTCCGCGATGTTGCGCGCCGCCGGCCGCAAATCCTCGACGCGCTGTTCGATGGCAGTGTCGAGGCTCGGCTGCTCGCCATCGCCGAAGCGATCGGCAAGGCCGCCTTTTCCGAGACCGTTTCCGAATCCAGCCTGATGATGGAACTCAGGCAGTGGAAGGGTGAAGCTCACTTCCTGATCGCACTTGCAGACCTCTCCGGCGAGGCCGATGCCGCGCTGACGGTAAGGCGCCTCAGCAATCTCGCCGATGCCTGCACCTGCGCGGCGGTCGACTTCCTGCTGCGCGAGGCGCACAGCCAAGGCAAGCTCAAATTGGCCGATCCCGAAAATCCGTCACGGCAATCCGGCTGGATCGTGCTCGGCATGGGCAAGCTTGGCGCGCATGAACTGAATTTCTCCTCCGATATCGACCTCGTCGTCTTCTTCGATCCGGATGCGCCGGCAATCGTCGATCCGCTCGAGGCCACAGAGCTGTTTGCGCGCCTGACCCGCAGGCTGGTCCGCATCCTGCAGGACCGCACCGGGCACGGCTATGTCTTCCGCACCGATTTGAGGCTTCGTCCCGATCCAGGCTCGACGCCGCTGGCGATCCCGGTCGAGGCAGCACTTCGCTACTATGAGGCGCGCGGCCAGAACTGGGAGCGCGCCGCCATGATCAAGGCGCGTCCCGTGGCCGGCGATCTCGATGCCGGGGACGCGTTCCTGCGGGAATTGCAGCCCTATGTCTGGCGCAAATACATGGACTATGCGGCGATCGCCGACGTTCATTCGATCAAGCGCCAGATCCATGCCCACAAGGGTCATGGCGAGATCGCGGTCAAAGGACACAACGTCAAGCTCGGCCGCGGCGGCATTCGCGAAATCGAATTCTTCGTCCAGACCCAGCAACTGATCGCCGGCGGCCGTTTTCCGGAGCTGCGCGGGCGCGAGACGGTGCCGATGCTGGGTGCGCTGGCGGCGCGCAACTGGATCACCGCCGATGCACGCGACGCGCTCACGCAGCAATATTGGTTTCTGCGCCGCGTCGAACACGCCATCCAGATGGTCGCCGACGAGCAGACGCATATTCTGCCCGACGATGATGAAGGGCTGGAACGCATCGCCCATATGCTGGGCTTTGCCGATGCCGCCAGATTTGCCGAAACCTTTCGCGCGGCTTTGCATGAGGTCGAGCGCCATTACGCCGCGCTGTTCGAGACCGCGCCTGAATTGTCGGCCGGCGTCGGCAATCTGGTCTTCACCGGCGATGTCGACGATCCCGACACGCTGCAGACCTTGCACGGCCTTGGCTTCCAGCGGCCAAGCGACATCTGCCGCGTGATTCGAGGCTGGCATTTCGGCCGCTACCGCGTCACCCAGTCTGCGGAAGCGCGCGAGCGGCTGACCGAACTGACGCCGGCGCTGCTCAAAGCCTTCGGCCAGACGCGCCGGGCCGACGAGGCGCTGGTTCGCTTCGACGAATTCCTCGCCGGCCTGCCCGCCGGCATCCAGCTGTTTTCGCTGCTGCAGTCGAATCCCGCCCTGCTGAAACTAATGGCGACGATCATGGGCGCCGCGCCTCGGCTGGCGGCAATCATCACAAGGCGCCCGCATGTCTTCGACGGTCTGCTCGACCCGGCGCTGCTCGCCGAACTGCCCAACCGAGCCTATCTCTCAGCGCGGTTGGCCGCTTTCATCGAAGGCGACCGGGCTTATGAGGACGTGCTCGACCGTTTGCGCATCTTTGCCTCCGAGCAGAAATTCCTGATCGGTGTCAGGCTGCTCGCCGGCTCGATCGACCCGGCGCGCGCCGGCCGCGCCTTTTCCGATCTCGCCGACCTCACCATCGACGCCGCATTGCAGGCGGTGACCACCGAATTCGCGCTGCGTCATGGCCGCATCGCCGGCGGCACCGTGTCGCTGCTCGGCATGGGCAAACTCGGCAGCCGCGAGCTCACCGCCGGCTCCGACGTCGACCTCATTCTGCTCTACGACCACGACCCGGATGCCGACGAGTCCGACGGCGACAAGCCGCTCGCACCATCGCACTACTATACCAGGATGACGCAGCGGCTGATCGCGGCTGTCTCGGCGCCGACCGCCGAAGGCGTTCTCTACGAGCTCGACCTGCGCTTGCGGCCATCCGGCAACAAGGGGCCGGTGGCCACCCACATCGATGCCTTCAAGAAATACCAGCGCCAGGAGGCCTGGACCTGGGAGCACATGGCGCTGGCCCGGGGGCGCGCCATCGGCGGCGACGCGGCCCTTTGCGCCGAGGTCGAGGCCGAGGTGGCGGCACTTCTGGCCTTGCCGCGCGACGCCGCCAAGGTGAGGGCGGAGGCATCCGAGATGCGCGCGCTGATCGAGAAGGAAAAATCGCCGCGCGATCTCTGGGACATCAAGCTCATCTCCGGCGGCCTCATCGACCTCGAATTCATCGCGCAGGTGGCGGTTATAACCGGGCAGGTCGAAGCCGGCCGCAGGGTGACCGCGACCGGCGCAATCCTGGCGCATCTGTCGCCGGATTTCGCCGAGGCCGACGTCAGGCAGCAGCTTTGCGAAGCCTACCAGCTCTATCTGGCGCTGACCCAGATGACGCGGCTTTGCCTCACCGGCGCATTCGAACGCGATGACGTTCCGCCGGGATTGTCGGATCTGCTTCTGGCGGTGACTGACCTGCCGGATTTCGGTGTGCTGGAAGCACATCTCAAGGAGACGTCGCAAAAGGTCAGAAAGGATTTCGACCTTTTGCTTCGTACGAAACGGTTGTGAGGGCGTGAAGCGCTGGCGGCTGTTTCGGATCGCATCGGGGGTGACGATGCAACAGGAGATACCCATGAGAAAGACAACCGGACTTGCCCTTGCCTTCATCGCGCTTGCCGGCGCCGTCGGCACCACCGCCTATGCCGAGAACAATGCCAGCGCCAGAATGCGCGAGGGCACCATGATGCGCCTCGACAAGGCGATGAAGGATTCCAACGGCACCATCAGCTTCGACCAGTTTTCCGACGCCATGAACGCGCGGCTGAAGAAGCTGGTCGCCGATAATGGCGGCAAGCTGACAGTCGCCCAGCTCGCTGACGCGCTGGAGAAGGCGCGGTTCGAGGAAATGGCCAAGCGCATCGTTGCCCGCTACGACAGCAAGGGCGACGGCACGCTGACCACGGACGACATCACCGGGCGCGAGAAGAAGGTGTTCGCCATGCTCGACCGCAACAATGACGGCAAGATCGAGCGCAACGAACTCCCAAAGAAAGGCCGCATGGGCCGCCACCACCAATGGGACGGCGGCGACGACAGCATGGAGTGAAATGGCGATATGTCTCCGGCGGCGAAAGCCGCCGGAGCCCTTACATGACCGGGGCTACTCAGTCCTTGAACGCGGCGGAGAGCACCGCTCGCATTGGCGGGCCGTCAGGCCGCCGCCTTCACCGCCGGTTGCGCCTTCTTCACCGGGATGCGCACCGACACGATCGTGCCGACGCCTTCGGTCGAGCGGATTTTCAGCGCTCCTCCTTGCAACTCGGCCAGCGAGCGCGAGATGGCAAGGCCGAGGCCGGAACCGGCGTGGTTCTTCGAAAACTGGTTCTGCACCTGTTCGAAGGGGCGGCCAAGCTTGCTCAGTGCCTCCTTCGGAATGCCGCAGCCATTGTCCTCGATGGTCAGCACCAGCGCGCCTGACGTGTTGCGGGCGCGCACCGAGATATGGCCGCCCTGGCCGGTGAACTTCACCGCATTCGACAGCAGATTGATGGCGATCTGCTTGATCGCCCGGCGGTCGGCGAACAGCGTCATCGTATCGGCGATGCGGGTTTCGACCGTGATCGATTTCTCCGCCGCCTGCAGCGAGATCACCCGCACCGTCTCGCGGATCAGCGGGCAGAGATCGATTTCCTCGCGGTCCACCGAGAATTGGCCGGCTTCGATCTTCGACATATCGAGTATGTCGTTGATGACGCCGAGCAGATATTTGCCGCTGCCGTTGATGTCGTTGGCATATTCCTCGTAGCGCGGCGAACCGAGCGGCCCGAACAGGCCTTGTTCCATCAGTTCGGAGAACCCGATGATGGCGTTGAGCGGCGTGCGCAGCTCGTGCGACATGTTGGCCAGGAATTCGGATTTGGCCCGATTGGCGGCCTCGGCGCGCTCGGTTTCCTTCATATATTCGCGGTTGAGCTCGACCAGTTCCTTGGCGCGCTCTTCCTCGGCCCGGCGGGCGAGGCTGAGGTCGTGGATGGTCGCCATCAGCCGGCGCTCGCTGTCGACCAGCTTTTCCTGGTGCAGCTTGATCTGGGTGATGTCGGAGCCGACGGAGACCGTGCCGCCGTCCCGGGTCCTCAGTTCGTTGACCTGCAGCCAGCGGCCGTCGGAGAGCTGCCGCTCGAAGGTTGCGCCCCCTTGCGGCCCGTTGGTGTTGGCCAGCCGCCGTTCAGAGGCGAAGGCCAGCATGCGCTCTTCAAGCACGGCGCGCGCAGCGCCCGGCATGACGTCGCGGTCCGACAGGCCGTTGTCCTTCTGGTATTTGGAATTGCACATGATCAGGCGCTGGGCGGCATCCCACAGCACGAAGGATTCGTTGATGTTTTCGATCGCGGTCCGCAGGCGCAGGTCGGCCGCCTCCGAGCGCAGCGCCAGATGCCGCTGCTCGGTGACGTCGACGGCAATGCCGATCAGCTGGATCTCAGGCGCTTCCGGGTCGATCACCTGGGCCCTGGCGCGCATCCACACCCACTGGCCGTCGGCGTGACGCATCCGGAACACCTGGTCGATATGGTCGATCTCGCGCTCGACGATTTTGTTGGCCAGCTCGAACAGGTCGCCGTCCTCGGGGTGGATGATGTCGTCGACCTCGCCGAACGACAGCATCGAGTTGCAGGGCTCGTAGCCCAGCATGTCGTACATCGAGCGCGACCAGTACATCTTGCCGCGCACCATGTCCCAGTCCCACAGGCCGCAGCGACCGCGAACCAGCGCCATGTCGATGCGCTGATGGGCTTCGAGATAGATGCGGTCGGCTGTCTGGGCGCGCGATGCCTGGCCGAAATAGGCGTAGAGGATGATGATCAGCACGCCGGCTGTCAGCACAAACAGCGTGACGTTGAGCGAGACGGTCTTGCGCCAGTTGTCGAACGCCGCTTCCTGCGGCACCAGCACGGCGGCGGCGTTCTTGCGGTCCCGGGTCAGGCTCACCGCCGCGTACCAGTCCTGGCCGCCGATGCTGACATCCATGACCCCGGCGCGGTCGCCGAACATGAACAGCGGCTGGCCGTCCAGCACCAGGCTGTCCAGCGATCGCCCTTGCCAGCCGGTCGACAGCGGCGACACGGCAATGATCTTGAAGGCGCTGTCGGTGATCACAAGCACATGGCTTCTGCCCATGGCGCCCTGGCGGCTCGTGCTTTCCAGAAGATCAATTGCACCGCTGGATGCCGCGGTCGGGTCGGCCGAGATTGCGTTCGCCATCTGGCCGGCGGCGAGACCCAGCACCGCCTTGACGTCGCGCTCGGCCTCGTCGCGCTCGTTCATCAGCGACAGCACGCGCAGTGCGGCGATGACGATCAGGAAGATGATGATGAGAGCCGGTATCGAACGGCGCAGAAGGGGTTCGGCAGCCAGGAGCCGCCGGTAGGCTGGTTCAGCGATGAGCCGCGTATTGCCGGCGAGGCCGTCGCCTCGCGCCTTGCGGCGCTCAAAAGCCGTCCCTTCGGGCGCGCCCCACGCGTCCGCCTTGGCCATAAATGGCACTCCCCGAATTTCCGTACGCTTGACGATCCGGCAACACCGCACGTCCGAATCGTCTGTAAAGAATCAAAGGTGATTCGCCTTGTCCAGAGGCGCGGCCGAAAAACATTAAAAATTGATTGAAATAACGCTGAAATCCCTCCCCCTTGAGGGGAGGGTGGCCCGAAGGGCCGGGTGGGGTCCTCGGCGAAGCGCTCGACTCTCTCAATCACGGTCCAAGTTGGTCGAGGTCGCGCACTGCCGCAACGACCCCACCCGTCCATCCGCCTTCGGCGGCTGTCCACCGTCCCCTCAAGGGGGAGGGATCAGGCTAGCGTTCGCTCCACAATGTCCCGCAAATCCGCCGACAGGTTCTCGGCACCGGCGATGGCCAGCAGCGCTTCCCTGGCCTTGGCTTGCCTGCCCGGCTCCAGCGAGCGCCACGAGCGCAGCGCTGTCGCCAGCCTGGCCGCCACTTGCGGATTGCGTTTTTCAACCTCGAGTACGGTCTGGGTAAAAAACCGGTAGCCTTCGCCATCGGCGCGGTGGAAGCCGGTCTGGTTGGCGCTGGCGAATGTGCCGACCAGCGAGCGCACCCGGTTCGGATTGGCCATCGAGAAAGCTGCGTGACCAGTCAGCTCGCGTACCGTGTCGACTGTCCGGCGTCCCGGCACGCTGGCCTGGATCTGGAACCATTTGTCCATGACCAGCGGATCGGCGCCATAACGCGCCTCGAAATCGGCCAGCGCCTTGATCGCCTCCGGCGAACCGTCATGGCGGTGCGCAAGGACGGTCAGCGCTGCGGCGCGGTCGGTCATGTTGGTCGCGGTTTCGAAATGCCGGGCGGCGAGCGCAGCACCTTCCGGCAGCAGCGAGAGGTAGTCGAGCAGGATGTTGCGCAGCGCGCGGCGTCCCGCACTTGCCGCGTCGGGGCTGAACGGCCCGTCGCCGGCGAGGCGGCCGTATAGGTCGGTGAACGTTTGCTGATTGGCGCGCGCGATTGCCAGCGCCAACGCCTCGCGAGCGGCAAAGATGGCGTCGGGATCGATGTTCGTGCCGATGTCGCGGGCAATGTCGGCCTCGCCCGGAAGTGACAGCGCCAGCGCCCGGTAGGCAGGTTCCAGGGTCTCGTCGCCGGCGATCTTGCCGGCAAGTCCGGTCAGCCTGGCGGTGAAAGCCGGCTTCGCGCCGCCGAGGATCTGGCGGAAGGCCGCTATCAGCTCATCGGTGAGCAGCGTGTTGAACGCCTGCCAGCGCGCGAAGGCATCGCTGTCATGGCCGGCGAGGAAGAACTGGTCGTCGGCCTTCTGCTCGACCGAAAGTGTGATCGGCGCCGAAAAGCCGCGATTGAGCGACACCGCCGGCCGCTCGGCGACGCCTGAGAAGCGCACCATATGTCGGCGCTTGCGGATATGGATGACACCGTCTTCGACGGTGGCGCCTTCGACGCCGCCATAGGCGACCGGTTCGCCGCCGGCGCCGACCAAGCCGAAGGCGAGCGGAATGTGCATCAGGCGCTTGCGGCTCTCCGACGGTGTCGGCGGCACCGACTGCTCGATCTCGAGGGTAAACTCGCGCGTCGCCGGATTGTGCGTCGAACTGACGGTCAGGTTCGGCGTGCCCGCCTGGTGATACCAGAGCGCGAACTGAGACAGGTCGCGCCCGGAGGCGTCCTCGAACACCTTCAGGAAGTCCTCGATCGTCGCGGCCTCGCCATCATGGCGCTCGAAATAGAGGTCCATGCCGGCGCGGAAAGCCTCGGCCCCGAGGATAGTGCGGATCATGCGCACGACTTCCGAGCCTTTTTCGTAGACCGTCGCCGTGTAGAAATTGTTGATCTCGCGGTAGCGGCGCGGCCGTACCGGATGCGCCAGCGGTCCCTGGTCCTCGGGGAACTGGTGCGCCCTGAGCGTGCGCACTTCGGCGATGCGCTTGACCGCACGCGAGCGCTGGTCGGCGGAGAATTCATGGTCGCGAAAGACCGTCAGCCCTTCCTTAAGGCAGAGCTGGAACCAGTCGCGGCAGGTGATCCTGTTGCCGGTCCAGTTGTGGAAATACTCATGCGCGATGATCGCCTCGATATTGGCGAAATCGGCATCGGTGGCGGTTTCCCGGTCGGCCAGCACATACTTGTCGTTGAAGATATTGAGGCCCTTGTTCTCCATGGCCCCCATGTTGAAGTCGGAAACGGCGACGATGTTGAAGACGTCGAGGTCGTATTCGCGGCCGAAGGCCTGCTCGTCCCATTGCATCGAGCGCTTCAGCGCATCCATGGCGTAGCCGGCAAGCCCCTCCTTGCCTGGCTCGACATAGATGCCGAGTTCGACCTCGCGCCCGGACATGGTGACGAAACTGTCCGCAACCTTGCCGAGATTGCCGGCCACGAGCGCAAACAGATAGGACGGCTTGGGGAAGGGGTCGTGCCAGACTGCAAAGTGCCAGCCGTCGGCAAGCGCGCCGCTTTCGACCGGATTGCCGTTTGAAAGCAACAGCGGCGCTTCGTCCAACCTTGCCTCGATACGCACGGTATAGACCGACAGGATGTCGGGGCGGTCGAGGAAATAGGTGATGCGGCGAAAGCCCTCGGCCTCGCATTGCGTGCAATAGACATTGCTGGAGCGGTAGAGGCCCATCAGCGCCTCATTGCTGGCCGGCGCGATCTCGGTCTCAAGCAGCAGCTGGAAACGGGCCGGCGGCCTCAAAATGGTCAGCTGGTCCGGCGTGGCGAGATACTCGGCCGGGGCAAGCTCGCGACCGTCGATGGCAATGCGCTTGAGCACCAGCCCGTCGCCGTCCAGCACCAGCGACGTCGAGGCGGCGGCGCCATCGCGGCGTTCGATCGTCAGCACTGCGGTGACACGCGTTGCGTCTGGCGAAAGGCGGAAGGTGAGGCCGGTTTGCGGGATGGAAAAGTCGTTGGGGCGGTAGTCTTCGAGCTTGAAGACCTGGCCGGTATCGGTTCGCATTCCCTTGGGTTTCCCTGTCGCTATCGGAGCCGCTGACGTGTCCTGGCCCATTAATCTAAAGTTGCGCGCTCTTTACACGAAACGGTCACTCGACAAAACTGCGCCAATGCCTATTTCGGGGCGTTCCCCTTCCGCCATCATCGTGAGGCCTTGATGACCGTCGTCAGATCGAAGTTCGGCATGGGCGCCTGTGTACCGCGTCGTTCGACGCGCATCTCAGCGGAGATCCGGGAAGCAACAGAACAGTGAAAGCCGGACCTGGAGACGAAGCGGGCGGGAAACTGTCCCATCATCCCGGCGCGCATCGGCCCAATAATCGATGTCGATTTTTGGAAAGCACGATGCGCAGATTTAAAGTGTCAGAGCGTCCTTTGCGCGTCGAAGACGACGCGCGGCGCTCTAATGTTCTCACCGGGATCATGCTCAAGGTCATGTCGGTGGCGGTCTTTGTCGGCATGCAAACCTGCATCAAGGCCGCCGGCACTTTGCCGGCCGGCCAGATCGTCTTCTTCCGCTCTTTCTTCGCCATCTTCCCGATCATCGCCTTCCTGGCCTTCAAGAGAAAACTCGGTACGGCGTTCGCCACCAAACGCCCGCTGAACCACATTGCGCGCGGTGTCGTCGGCGTTTGCGCCATGGGGCTCGGCTTCTTTGCGCTGACCCGGCTGCCGCTGCCTGAGGCGATCACGCTGAACTATGCCCAGCCTTTGCTGGTGGTGGTGTTCTCCTCGCTATTCCTCGGCGAAGCCATTCGCGTCTATCGCTGGAGCGCGGTTGCGGTCGGTCTGGTCGGCGTGCTGATCATCTCCTGGCCGGAGCTGACGCTGCTCACGTCGGGCGTCGCGCTCGGCGACCAAGAGGTGCTGGGCGTCATCGCTGCTCTTGTTTCTGCAGCAATCTCCGCCAATGCCATCCTGCTCGTGCGCAATCTTGTCCAGACTGAACGAACAGCGACCATCGTGTTGTGGTTCTCGGCGACGGCGAGTGTCATGGCGCTGCTTACGCTGCCCTTCGGCTGGCAGGCGCTGACGCCGCTGCAGGCCGGTCTGCTGGTCGCAGCAGGGTTCTGTGGCGGGCTGGCGCAGATTTTGATGACGGCGGCGTACCGCCATGCCGAAGCTTCGGTGGTGGCGCCGTTCGAATACACCTCGATGATCCTCGGCGTGGTCGTCGGCTATTTCGCCTTTGGCGATATCGCCACCATCAACACGCTCGTCGGCGGTGTGATCGTCGTTGCCGCCGGCATGTTCATCATCTGGCGCGAGCGCCAACTCGGCCTGGAACGCACCCGAACGCGCAAGGCAGCGCCACCACAGGGGTGAGGAGGTCCGCGGGGTTGGCTCAGTTAGCTTCCGCACGTTCCTTCGCCAGCCGCACCAGCACCGCTCGCGTCTGCTCGTCGGCCGGGAAGAAAGACTCGATCGCCAGTTCCGACAGCGTCACGTCAAGCGGCGTGCCGAAGACGGTGATGGTGCTGATGAAGGACAGCACCTGGTCGCCATGCGCCAGCCGCAGCGGATGGACGATGCCGTTGGGCTCGACCGGCACCGGCCGCGCACCCTTGAGCCCGGACGGATAGGTTCGCAATTCGCGCTCCAGCTTGACCAGGACGGGATCGCCGGCGGCATCGTTCTGGTGTTTCAGCCGCTCCAGCAGATGCGCCCGCCATTCCGCGAGATTGACGATGCGCGGTGCGATGCCGTTCGGGTGCAGGCTGAGGCGCAGCACATTGACCGGCGGCTGGAGCAGCGACGGCTCGGCAACATCGGCCAGAAACGGGCCGATGGCGGCATTGGCGGAAATCAGGTTCCAGTGCCGGTCGACGGCGAGGGCGGGGAACGGCTCATGCCCTTTGAGCACGCTCTCGACCGCGGCAAGCGCCGGCGCCAGCGTCGTATCTGTGAGTGGCCGCTCGCTGAAGCTCGGGGCAAAGCCGGCAGCCAGCAACAGCTGATTACGCTGCCGCAGCGGAATCTCAAGCTGCTCGGCCAGATGCAGCACCATCTCACGCGACGGCGCGGCGCGGCCGCTTTCGACGAAGGAGAGATGACGCTGGGAAATCTCAGCCTCCATTGCGAGATCAAGCTGGCTCATGCGCCGGCGCGTGCGCCATTCGCGGATCAGGCTGCCGGCGGAGGTTTGGGCTGTTGTCATCGGGCAGGATTAAGGCGGCGGGAGAGGGATTTCAATTACGTCGGAGGTTAAGCGGAGGCCGAGGCGAAATCTTCTCCCCCTTTGAGGGGGAGATGGCCGGCAGGCCAGAAGGGGTTCGACGGGATGCGACCTTCTTACGGAAATGGACGTTGGCGCTCCACGCGCAACGACCCCACAGTCGCCTTCGGCGACATCTCCCCCTCCAAGGGCCCTCAAGGGGGAGATCAGCTAGCTAGCCCACCTCTCGCAACTTCGCTTTCACCTCGAGAAAATCCCGCCACGCCAGTTTCTTGTGCGCCGGCGTCCGCAAGAGATAGGCCGGGTGCAACGTCGGCATGGCCGGAATGGCAGTGCCCGACACCGTCGTGTGCACCTGCCAATTGCCGCGCAGGCGCAGGATGCCCTCGGTCGTGTTGAGCAAGGTTTTGGCTGATGGGCCGCCGAGATTGACCAGCACCCTCGGATTGACCAGCTCGATCTGCCGCTCGATGAACGGACGGCAGATCTCGGTCTCGTGCGGCGTCGGCGTTCGGTTGCCGGGCGGCCGCCAGGGAATGACGTTGGCGATATAGACCGAGGTGCGATCAAGCCCGATCGCCGCCAGCATGCGGTCGAGCAGTCTGCCGGAGCGGCCGACGAAGGGAAGGCCCTCAATGTCCTCGTCGCGGCCGGGCGCCTCGCCGACCAGCATCACCGACGCTTCCGGATTGCCGTCGGCAAAGACCAGGTTCTTGGCGGTGAATTTGAGGTTGCAGCCGTCGAAGGACGCCATGTGCTGGCGCAGCGCGTCGAGCGTCGAGGCGCTTGCCGCCATTTGCCTGGCAAGAGCCGCCTGCGCCTCGTCTGGCACGGTCGCCATGGCAGGCACGGAGCGGGCCGGCGCGTCCGGCACCCGGCTTGCGTCCAGCCCGGGGCTGGCGGCGGCTTGTTCCGGAAACTTGTTTTCGCGAGGCGGCGCGGCAGGCGCCGTTGTGCGCTCGGGGCGCTTCGGTGCTGCCCCGGCAAACCGGTTCACCGGCGCGTCCTCCAACGCTTCGTCGACACCGGCAGAGGCGTAGAAGGCGAGCAACTCGGCCAGGTCGGATCGGTTGTTGGGGGAGGCGGCAGTCATACCGGGCACATTCGTCCGCCGAGAGACGATTTGCAAGGTTGGGCGGTTAGTAATCTCCCCCTCAAGGAGGGAGATTACGCGCTCGTCGGCTTTCGCCAATCACGAAGGGCATTTCGTGGCGATTTTCACGGCGTCTGCCGCTTACCCCGTCGGTATCCGCGGATCCTGCACCAGATAGAACGTCCAGCGCGGCGTGTAGTCGGTGATCAGAAACTCGAAGCGTCCCCTCTTCAGCGGGTCGATCTGTCCACTCTTGAACAAGAGCCGGTCATAGGGTTCGAAATCGCGGTCGAAATCGGCGTACGCGCTCGACAGGATGTTGTCGGGCGTCTTGTTGCGCTGGTCGAAGGACAGGCCGTCGCCGAACACGCTCGGCTGGTTGAGTATCTCCTGCAGCTCGAACTGGAATTCGACCCAGGCCTGGCCGCTGTTGTTGAGCACCTCGATACGCATGTACAGGATGCCGTTGGCGAATTCGCCGTTGGTGCTGAACGGCTGGATCGGTTTGGTGGTGCGGATGGTGAGCGTCACCGGCGTCGACGAATTCAGCTCCTCGGAGATGACCAACGGATCTTCCTTGGTGCCGGTGCCCGAGGCGCCGGTGATGTGGAAACCGCCAAGCTCGTCGGAAAAGGAATAGGCGCCGGTCGCCCACACCTTCACCGGCTCGGCCTGAGCGCGAACCGGCGTAAGCATTGAAAGGGCGAGAAGGATCGCTCGGCAGGTCCGGCCGGGCGGAAGGGGGAAGCGCGTCAATGAATAGCCGGACGGCGTGCGCATGGAAATAAGTATGGCCGATAAGAGAGCCGTCGAACAATTAAAATATGGGACGCTGAGCGCGGCCGCGCGCAAAACGCTTGCGGCAGAGTTGTCATCCGCGACTTTTTGTCGAAATCGGCATTGTCACGTCAGCGCCGGTTTCCTGTCGCGGATTGATGCGCTATGCAGCGCAGGAGCCAGCAAAATGCCGGAAACGGTTGGCCAGAGCGGAGGGGTTGATGAGCGAGATCGAACGCGAGAGCATGGAATTCGACGTGGTCATCGTCGGGGCCGGCCCGGCGGGCCTTGCCGCAGCGATCCGTCTCAAGCAGGTCAATCCCGAGCTTTCCGTCGTGGTGTTGGAAAAGGGCGGCGAGGTTGGTGCCCACATTCTGTCAGGCGCCGTCGTCGATCCCATAGGCGTCGACCGCCTGTTGCCGGGCTGGCGCGAGGAAGATGGCCACCCCTTCAAGACGCCGGTTACGGCCGACGATTTCCTGGTGCTCGGCCCCGCCGGCTCGTTCCGTCTGCCCAATATCCTGATGCCGCCGCTGATGAACAATCACGGCAACTACATCGTCTCGCTCGGCAATGTCTGCCGCTGGCTGGCAACCAAGGCTGAAGCGCTAGGCGTCGAAATCTATCCGGGCTTTGCTGCCGCCAGCCTCGTCTACAACGATGCCGGCGCGGTCACGGGCGTCGTCACCGGCGACATGGGCGTCGAAAAAGACGGCACACATGGCCCGGGCTTTGCGCCGGGCATGGCGCTGATGGGCAAATACGTGCTGATCGGCGAGGGCGCGCGCGGTTCGCTGTCCAAGCAGCTGATCGCAAAATACAAACTGTCCGACGGCCGTGAGCCCGGCAAGTACGGCATCGGCCTCAAGGAGCTGTGGCAGGTCAAGCCCGAGAACCACCGGCCGGGCCTGGTGCAGCACTCCTTCGGCTGGCCGCTCGACCTGAAGACAGGCGGCGGCTCCTTCCTCTACCACCTCGAGGATAACCAGGTCGCGGTCGGCTTCGTCCTGCATCTCAACTACAAGAACCCTTGGCTGTCGCCCTTCGAGGAATTCCAGCGCTTCAAGACGCATCCGGCGATATCGCGCACCTTCGAGGGCGCCAAGCGCATCGGCTACGGCGCGCGCGCCATTACCGAAGGCGGCTGGCAGTCGGTGCCGAAACTCTCCTTCCCCGGCGGCGTGCTGATGGGGTGTGCGGCGGGCTTCGTCAACGTGCCGCGCATTAAGGGTTCGCACAATGCGGTGCTGTCCGGCATGCTGGCGGCCGAGCATGTCGCGCAAGCGATCGGCTCCGGCCGCGCCAATGACGAACTGTCGTCTTATGAGGACGCCTGGCGCGCGACCGATATCGGCAAGGATTTGAAGAAGGTCCGCAACGTCAAGCCGCTCTGGTCGCGCTTCGGCACCATTATCGGCGTCGGCCTCGGTGGTCTCGACATGTGGCTGAACACGCTGTTCGGCTTCTCGCCCTTCGGCACGCTGAAACATGGCAAGGCCGATTATGCCACGCTTGAGCCCGCGGCCAAGCACAAGAAGATCGCCTATCCCAAAGCGGACGGCGTGCTGACCTTCGACCGCCTGTCCTCGGTGTTCCTGTCCAACACCAATCACGAGGAAAACGAGCCGGTGCATCTCATCGTCGGCGACATGGAGTTGCAGAAGCGTTCCGAGCATGATGTCTTTGCCGGGCCTTCGACCCGCTATTGCCCGGCCGGTGTTTACGAATGGGTCGACAAGGACGGCAACGCCGCCGCCGATCCGTCTGCCAAGGATGTGCGCTTCGTCATCAACGCGCAGAACTGCGTGCACTGCAAGACCTGCGACATCAAGGATCCCAACCAGAACATCAACTGGGTGCCGCCACAAGGCGGCGAAGGCCCGGTCTATCAGAGCATGTGAGCCTCACCGACCGGGGCCGTCTCAACCAGCAAAAATGGCGGCGATGGCCGGGTTTACCAAGGCATGTAAGGCGCTCGGCGCCAAAGATTGTTGAAACCGTCGTCTGCTTGTGGTCTCATTGCCGCGTCCATGGGGAAAATGGCATGCGCGTGTTGGTCTTGTTTTGCGTCGCCGTCATAAGCGCGGCCTGCGGCGTCGTCGGGACGGCGTCGGCGGGGGTGAAAACCGTCGTCAAGACGCGAACCTATGACATCACCGGCATGACAGGTGCCGGTCTGGTTATCGCCATGAACCGCAGGGGCCCCAAGCACGGTTTCATGACCCACGCCATCGCGCAGACAAGCTACACCGCCGACTGGAGCCTGGACGTGGGTCAGGTCAACGGCGTCTGCCGCCTGCGCCAGGCCAATGGAACGCTCAACATCGCCTACACCTACCCGCGCGTCGCCTCGGCCGTCACGCCGGCGCTACGCAAACGCTGGAACCGGTTTTTCACAGGCGTTCTCGCTCATGAAGGAACCCATGGCCGTATCGCCGGGCAGATGATGCAGGCTGCCGAGCGGTCGGTTCGCGGCTTGAAATTTGCCAACGATCCACAATGCAACAAAACGCGCGTCGAAGCCACGCGGCGCTTGCAAGCCACTTCCAAGCTCTATGAGGCAAAACAGATCGCCTTCGACGCGCGCGAGCACAGTGAAGGCGGCCATGTCGAGCGCATCATCGAGGCCTTGGTAGGCTTGTGAAACCGTAAGCCCCGTGGCGTACGATCTAGCCGCCCATGCTGGGCTGGATCAGCGACACAGTCGCGGTAGAATCCTCGTCGACCGGCTTGGTCTCGTCGCGCATCAATGAAAATTCCACCATCACCGGCAGATGGTCGGAGCCGGTCTCTTCCATCTGCGTCGACGACAGGATGGTCACCCCGCCCTTCGAAAACACCTGGTCGATCGGCAGGCCCGCATAGCGCCGCAGGAAATCGGGCAGGGTCCGGTGGATCCAGGTCGGTCCGGCCGACGGCATCACGGTCAGTCCGCCGAGCGAGGCAACGCGCCGTACCGCGGCGCTCCACGGCACGGCGTTGCAGTCGCCGGCCATGATCGCCGTCTCGCCGAGCGAGGTGAGCGTCTCGGTCAACTCGCCGATCTGCCAGTATTGTTCCTTCGGCCACGGCCAGCTCAAATGGATCGCCGCGACATCGACCGGAGTGCCGCCGAAATCGACGGTGGCGGCCGCCATCGCGCCGCGCGGTTCGCAATGCGGCTCGGTGCCGGCCGCAAAAGGTCGCCGGGACAAAAGCGCCACGCCCCACACGCCGTCGGGATGGGCGCACAGGATGCGATAGGGATAGGCGTTCTGGATATAGCCGAGTTCGGTCGCCCACATGGCCGATACTTCATCGAGCGTGATCACGTCTGGGTTGGTCCTGGCGATCAGCGAAAGAACCTTCTTGGGTGTCGGATTGTTGAAACGCAGGTTCATCTGCAGCAGCCGGTAGACCGGTTCGTTGCCGGGCGCGGCGTCATTGGCGGCCTGCACCGGCCACAGGCGCGGCAAGGTGCTCAACGTGCTGGCGAAGGCGGCCACGGCCAGCAGCAGGCCCACGCCCGCCTGCAGGCGAAACGAGGTGGCGAGCAGCGGCAGCGCAATCAGCCCCATCAGCACGGCAAAATGGATGCGGAAATGGGCAAAGGAATCGAAGGCCGGATGCAGTGCGCCAAAGAACCCGGCTACAAGCGCGGCCGAGAGGCCGAGCATTGCCAGGAACGCCATTGAAGCCATCATCTTTCGCACGCGTGCCATCAGACCGGGTTTTGCCCATAGACCGGGTAATACATTGCCGAGGTATCAGGCCTTTATCGGCTGAAATGCGGCCCAATCAAGATGACGAAACGCCTCGCGGCAAACATTTACGGCAAGCCGGTCTACTGAAAGGCCGTCTCCGAAAAGCTTCTCAGCTTGCGCGAATGCAACCGTTCCATCGGCATTTCCGCCAGCTTCTCCATCGCCTTGATGCCGATGGTCAGATGCTGCGCCACTTGCCGCTTGTAGAATTCGGTCGCCATGCCGGGCAGCTTCAACTCGCCATGAAGCGGCTTGTCGGAGACGCAAAGCAGCGTGCCGTAGGGCACGCGGAAGCGGAAGCCATTGGCGGCGATCGTGGCCGATTCCATATCGAGCGCGATGGCGCGCGACTGCGACAGCCGCTGCACCGGTCCGCGCTGGTCGCGCAGTTCCCAGTTGCGGTTGTCGATGGTGGCGACGGTGCCGGTGCGCATGATGCGCTTGAGATCGTAGCCGGAAAGTCCGGTGACTTCGGCGACCGCCTCCTGCAGCGCCACCTGGATCTCGGCCAGCGGCGGTATCGGCACCCACACCGGCAGGTCATCGTCCAGCACATGGTCTTCCCGGACATAGGCATGCGCCAGCACATAGTCGCCCAGCGCCTGAGTGTTGCGCAGGCCGGCGCAATGGCCGAGCATCAGCCATGCATGTGGCCGCAGCACCGCGACATGGTCGGTGATCGTCTTGGCGTTGGACGGGCCGACGCCGATGTTGACCATGGTGATGCCGCCATGGTTCGGCTTCTTCAGATGATAGGCTGGCATCTGAGGCAGGCGCGGCGCCGCCACGCCTTCGCTGGGTGCGTTTTGCCCTGCCTTGGTGATGACATTGCCCGGTTCGACGAATTCGGTATAGCCGTGGCCGCCTTCAGCCATCTGGGCCCGCGCGCGGGCGACGAACTCGTCGATGTAGAACTGGTAGTTGGTGAACAGCACGAAGTTCTGGAAATGCTGCGGGCTGGTCGCCGTGTAGTGCGTCATGCGGTGCAGCGAATAGTCGATGCGCTGCGCCGTGAACGGCGCCAGCGGCCTTGGTTCGCCGAACGCGACCTCGAAGGTGCCGTTGGCGATCTGGTCGTCGGTGCCGTCAAGATCCGGCACGTCGAACAGGTCGCGGATCGGCCGTTTGATGCGGTCGGCGGCGGCGCCATCGACATGGGTTCCTTCAAGGAACGCGAAATGCAGCGGGATCGGCGTGGTCGATTCCGAAACCGTTACCGGCACACCGTGATTGCGCATGATCAGGCGAAGCTGCTCTACGAGATAGCGTTCGAACAGCACCGGCTGGGTGATGGTGGTCGAGAAATGCCCGGGGGTCGGCATGTGGCCGTAAGCCTGGCGCGAGTCGATCTGGGTGAACGAATTGGTGGTGACGCCGATCTCTGGGTAGAAGGCGCGGTAGCGCTTGCTTTCGTCGCCGCCGGCGGCAAGCGTGGCAAAGGAGTCGCGCAGAAACTTGGTGTTGCGGTCGTAGAGCACCTGCAAGGCGGCCACGGCCTTTTTGGCGTCGTCGAAGCTCTGCTTGCCGAAAGGCTCCGGCATGACGACCGATTCGATAGCTTGTGGGTAGATTCGCTTTTCCATGGCTCAATATAGAGACTTGAGGCCGCACTTGGGAGGGGAGGATGGCCGCCAAGTGGTCGATTTATTCGTCCACGCCCAAGGTGTGCTGAGATTCAGGTAAGGCTGAGCCGGAGTCGAAGACGGGCGCGAAGCGACCAAACTGGTTGGCTTCGAGAACCGGAGCGGAGCGTACTCGAAGTATGTGAGCACCAAAGGCCGCCACTTGCAGGCCGGCATCACCTTAATACCGGCACACCTTACCCGCGCTGCAGACTGACCAGCAAGACAAAGCCGACGCCATGCTTCTTCGTCGCCGGCGCGTCGATCGTCGTGTCGGCATTGGCCCGCATCATCGGCATGACCAGGACCGGCGCCGACAGCACGACCAGGACGAGCGCCGCCCGCGGCAGGAGCCGAAGGGTCTGGAGGGCGTTGATGGCGATGCGGTTCATGGCTTTTGCTTTTCTGTTTGGATCTATGTCTTTGTCGTCTCAGGGGCGAAAATGGTTCATGCAATCGAATTGGCAGGAACTGGCTGCATCCCAGGAACGGGCCGGGCGGCCGGCTTCGGCCACGAGGATGGCGAAGAGCATCCCGAACAGGCTCATCAACAGGCAGACGATGGTGAAGCGGCGAGCGAGCATTTGCGTAGTGTCTCCTTGAACACGCCATCAAAATGCCCTGATGCGACTGAACCGGCGCTGATGCCGACGTTCATCTGCGGTTCAAAGTGATTGACGAGGTCTTAGAGAGAGCGTCGGTTCGGGTTTGCGCCGCCGCAAACGGCACGGTCGTCTATGGCGCGGACCGTCCTGCAAAAGAAAACGGGGCCTGTGAAGGCCCCGTTGGTCAACTCAAAGCAGCAAGATCAGAGCTTGTGCCAGGTCTGGCTCTTGCAGATCAGCCCGCCGAGCACGCAGCCGCTCATTTTGAGCGAGGTGCCCGACAGTGTTGCCTTGCCCGAATAGGTCTTGTCGTTTGCCGGATCGGTGATGTTGCCGGCATATTTGTTGGCCCCGGCCGCCTTGAGCGAACCGATGGTCTTCCCGGCATATTTGCCGGTCTTCAGGGTGATGGAGAATGAACCGCTGCCGCCGATAACTGCTGTGTCGCCGGCTTGTGTCTTCCAATTGCCTTCGATCGGATCGGCCCAAGCCGCACCAGCCATCATCACGGCGGCCGCCAGGGCCAAGCTCACTTTGCGAAACATATCTGTCCTCCCTGGTTTAGATGGGGCAGCCGCCTCTCTGCCCCTTACGCAAACGTAAGCTAATCCAGCTCCTGGCAAAACAAAAGCGTACCGCGACGGAAGGTTTCGCAATTTTCATGCAGGGTCGGGAGAGTGCAGCCCGTGGAAATGAAACGATCGAGGCGTTGGCTTTGGTTCGCGTGGTTAGCAGAGTGTTGATCGGCGCCTTGCAAATTTTCGTCAAATCGGTCGAGAAACGGCGGGATTGCTGACTTTGTATCCTTAACGAATTTCCGCGTTTACCTCTTGTTTTAGCTTTGTTTTCTCCAAATTAAGCACGCCATTTAACGACGGATTCAAGGCTCGGCCTCATTCTCGGAAGCATCGAAAGAGCGGCTCCCCAGGGAACACCGGGGGACAGAAGAGGCCCGCTCTCGGGAGCCAGACAGGGGACTAAAATGGCACGTTTTGAAATGCTTGAAGCCGGCTTCGGCGCCATGGGGGCAACTGCCCAGGCCGACATTCTTTTCGAACTGGGCATGATGTATGCGACCGGCCGCGATTGCGAGATCGATGTCGTTGCCGCCCACAAATGGTTCAACATCGCCGCCATCAAGGGCTCGGTCCGCGCCGCGGAACTGCGCTCGGAATTGTCGGCCGCAATGTCCAAGGTCGAGATCGCCAAGGCGCTGCGCGAAGCCCGCGAATGGATGACGATGCACTGAGATCGCGAGCAGATTATCGCAGGCAGATTATCGAAAACAGGGAAGCCCCGGGATCAAGACCGCAAAGACGGTCGGAACCGGTGAAACGACAAGGCCGCGACAAGACGGCCGACCATGAAAGAACAAGAACGCGGCAGGCCGGCACGGTCCAGTCGTGCACAATGGGGACGGCGGGCAGGTTTTCGTGGCGCGGGGGCGCATGGGGACTGCTACGAGCAAAAAGCCACGACCGGCCGGAACAGGCTGGCGTGGCTTTTTGCGTTGATGAGGCCCAATCGAGCGGCGCCGATGCGCCTAGACAGGCCCAATGAAGGATGAAATTGTCCCGCCTTCGGAAAGAAGCGCGGCCAGAGCGGCTGCGCGAGTGTGGGAGGAGTTCTATCACCATGAAAAAAACGGGTATTTTGAGCGCGGCCGTATTTGGCCTGATGATGAGCGCTCCGGTTGCCTTTGCCGATGACATCACCATTTCGGTGGTCGGCCCGATGACCGGACAACTCGCCACGATCGGCGACCAGTTCAAGCAGGGCGCAACGGCAGCCGCCGACGCGATCAACGCCGCCGGCGGTGTCAACGGCTCGATGATCAAGCTCGACATCGAGGACGACCAGTGCGATCCCAAGCAGGCGGTTTCGGTGGCCAACCGGATCGTTGCCAACAGCGTCAAGTTTATTGACGGCCATGCCTGTTCAGGTTCGAGCATCCCGGCTTCCGCCGTCTACGCCGAGGCCGGCGCGCTGATGATGAGCCCGGCCTCTTCAAATCCCGAGCTGACCGATGCCGCCGCCAAGGCCGGCTGGCCGACGATCATGCGTCTCTATACGCGTGACGACGCGCAGGGCGCCTTCATTGGCCCGTGGATCGCCAAGAAATATGCCGGCAAGAATGTCGTTATCCTGCATGACAAGAGCGCCTACGGTCAGGGCGTTGCCGATGCCGTGAAGGCGACGATGAATGCCGGTGGCCTAAAGGAGATCGACTATGAAGGCATCAATGCCGGCGAGAAGGATTATTCGGCTCTCGTCACCAAGCTGAAGGACCTCAAGGCCGACGTTGTCTATTTCGGCGGCTATCACCCGGAAGCCGGGCTTATCCTGCGTCAGTCGGCCGAGCAGAGCGTCAAGTTCCAGCTGATCATGCCGGACTCGATCGCCTCGCCGGAATTCTGGCAGGTCGCCGGCCCCGCCGGTGAAGGCACCCTGTTCGTCTTCCCGTCGGACCCGCAGGCCAAGCCGGAAGCCAAGGAGGCCATCGCCAAGATCAAGGCGGGCGGCTTCGTGCCGGAAGGCTTTACGCTGTTCTCCTACGCCGTCGTTCAGGCGTTTGCAGAGGGCGTCAAGCGCGCCGGAACGGACGATCCGGTCAAGGTAGCCGAAGCGCTGAAGAACGGCACGCCGTTCAGCACCGTGGTCGGCGACGTGACCTTCGACGAGAAGGGCGATCTGAAGAACGCCAGCTACGACATCAACCAGTGGCACGACGGCAAATACGCACCGATCGCGCAGTAAGCGGCCGCGTACTCATGGCAATGGCCGGGCTTGTCCCGGCCATTTTTCATTCAAGCCTCCAGCCGGCTATGAAGCCTCTTCAACGAAGCGCACCAGCACCGTTCCGTCGGTGACCTGCGCGCCCTCGGTGGCGATTTCCGCGATCACGCCGTCATGGCTGGCCGCGATCGTGTGCTCCATCTTCATCGCTTCCAGGATCAGTAGCGGCTGGCCCTTGATCACCCTTTCGCCCTTTGCCGCGCGCACCAGCTTGACCACGCCTGGCATCGGCGCGCGCAGGCTGCCGGAAGCGGCGGCCGCCTCGTCGGTGCGCGCCAGCGGATCCGGGACGAGGAAACTGTAGCCGACCGCGCCTTCGAATACGGTGACGTGGCCTGGCCAGCGGGCAAGGCGAGGGGCGGCGCGAAGATCATGCGAATTGACGCTGTCATAGGGCGCGTCCAGCGCCACCTCGAAGCGCCCGTCCGGCCGCACTGAAACACGCGCCAGTATATCGTCCTCGCCATGGCGCAGGCGCGTGCGGCGCGCAATGCTGTGGAAATGCGCATAGCCGGCAAGCGACGACCACGGATCGTTCGACGGCGGCAAGGCACCGGCGCCCGCCGCGGCAAGGGCCGCCGCGGCAACGATCTCGCTGCGCGGCGGGGCGACCGCGGTCAGCGCTTCCTGATGCCTGCCGATCAGGCCGGTATCGACATCACCGGCCGAAAAATCGGCGTCCGCGGCAAGTGCCGCGAGAAACGCGGTGTTGACGGTCGAGCCGGCAATCTCGGTCTGCGACAACGCAGTCCCGAGCGCATCGAGCGCCGCCTGCCTGTCCTTGGCGTGGACGACCAGCTTGGCGATCATCGGATCGTAGAAGGGCGAGATCGCATCGCCGGCCCGCACGCCGGTCTCGACGCGCATGCTGGCGCCTTCGGGCGCGTTGTCGGGAAACGCCAGGTGATGCAGCCTGCCGGTCGCCGGCAGAAACCCTTTCGCCGCGTCCTCGGCATAGATACGCGCCTCGAAGGCGTGGCCGGAAAGCGTGATTTCGCTCTGCGTCTTCGGCAGCTTTTCGCCGGCGGCTACCCGCAACTGCCACTCGACCAGGTCGGTGCCGGTGACCATTTCGGTGACGGGATGCTCGACCTGCAGGCGGGTGTTCATTTCCATGAACCAGAAGCGGTCGGCCTTCAGCCCTTGCGAGGCATCGACGATGAATTCGATGGTGCCGGCGCCGGAATAGCTGATCGCCTTGGCGGCCTTGACCGCCGCTTCCGTCATCGCCTCGCGCAGCGCCAGCGTCATGCCGGGCGCCGGCGCTTCCTCGATCACCTTCTGGTGGCGGCGCTGCGCCGAGCAGTCGCGCTCGTAGAGATGCACGGCATTGCCAAAATTGTCGCCGAACACCTGGACCTCGATGTGGCGCGGCTTGTCGACGTATTTTTCGACCAGCACGCGATCGTCGCCGAACGCGGCCTTGGCCTCGCGCCGTGCGCCTGACAGCGCTTCCGAAAAATCTTCGGGATGTTCGACGCGGCGCATGCCCTTGCCGCCACCGCCGGCGCGCGCCTTGATCAGAACGGGATAGCCGATCTCACGCGCCTTGGACGCCAGCAGCACGATCTCCTGCGCCTCGCCATGATAGCCCGGCACCACCGGCACGCCGGCCTTTTCCATCAGCCGCTTGGCCGCGTCCTTCAGCCCCATGGCGCGGATCGAGGCGGCCGACGGGCCGATGAAGGTGAGCCCTGCCGCCACCACCTGGTCGACGAAATCGGGGTTTTCCGAGAGGAAGCCATAGCCGGGGTGAATTGCTTCGGCGCCGGTCGCCAGCGCCGCCGCAACAATCCTGTCGCCGCGCAGATAGCTTTCACCGACGGGCGAAGCGCCGATATGCACCGCCTCGTCGGCCATTTCGACATGCAGAGCCTTGGCGTCCGCGTCGGAATAGACGGCAACGGTGCGCACCCCCATCTTCCTGGCCGTGCGTATCACCCGGCAGGCGATCTCGCCGCGATTGGCGATCAGGATCTTGGCGAACATGGAGCCTCCCGGGTTTGTCTCGGGCGGCGCCGGTCTGGCAGGAATGAGCCTATTTCGAAGCCGAGATTTTGCAGCCGCCGCTCGCGGTCTGAACCTTCCACTTTTTCAGGCCAACCTGACAGCTTCGCAACGCCAACTCTTCCGCGGCCTTCTGAGATGGCGCGTTCAGCCGCGCACCGCAGATGATGTAAAGATCGTCGACGCGCGAGTAGAATGTGGTCGCGTAGGCCGAGTGGCCACTCGCCGCGACATAGGCGTTGTACGACTTCGTGCAGGGCTCCTTTGGATTCAGTGACAACGGAGGCCAGAATCGGGTGTCTCCCTTGCTGCCCGCCAGCGATCCAGCCGCCCCGATACCGGGTGCCGTAAATACGAGCAGGCCGGCAAGCATCGATACAGTAATTCGTTTGATGCGTGTCGATTTCATCTTGCCCCGCCCATTTGAAAAATGCCCAAGCCGATGCTTGTCGGCCTACTTCGATGCCGCAACTTCGCAGCCAGCCCCTGTAATGACCTTGTAGTGGCTGCGGGCGGACTCGCAGGATTTCATCGCCCGTTCTTCGGCAGCCTTCTGTGACGGTGCATTCAAGCCCGAGCCGCAGATGATGTACAACGAACGGATCCGGGCATAGGGCGTGGTCGCATAGGCCGAATGGCCGCCGGCGGCCACATAGGCGTTGTAAGCCATGGTGCACTGGTCTTTCGGGCTTTTCGGCAAATACGGATAGAAATGGATGTCGCCTTTGCTTCCCGCCAGCGATGCCGCGGCGCCAACGCCGGGTACCGCAAATATAAGCAAGACTGCAAGTACCGACGCAGTCGTTTTTCCCGAATATTTCGGCCTCATCTTTACCCCATCCCCGTTGCCCAATGTGGGATGAACAATAGCGTCTATTCTCCAGTGCCGCCAGCCTGCTCACCGAAAATTGCTTTTGCGTAGGTGGATGAACCATCTTATCCATGCAGACTAGCATCCTCCAATGGCAGCAACGGCTTGTCGGTATAGTTGAGCTATTGGCTCGTCGAAGCAGCAGAAAATAACTGTTTCGGGCGTTGAGTTCTGTCCGACGAAGGTACCTGCGATGCCAACGGCGATCTGCGTCGCCTCATTTTCGGATAGCGGTACATGCCGGTGGAGATCGCCCGAAATGCCACGGTCCGGCAATCCCTGGCGGCGGCGATTTCGAGCGATCGGATATAGCAGGAGGCGAGCAGTCCGGCTTCGCCTTTGCCGCCGCCTTGCCAGACAGGTCCGACCGTGTGGATGATGTAACGTGCCGGCAGGTGATAGCCCTTGGTAAGCTTTGCTTCGCCGACATTGCAGCCGTTCAGCATCCGGCATTCGAATTCGAGCTCCGGGCCGGTGGCGCGGTGAATGGCGCCGTCGACGCCGCCGCCGCCCAGCAGCGAGGAATTGGCGGCATTGACGATGGCATCGACCGCAAGCCTGGTGATGTCGCCGGTGTGGACATGTATCCGTTGGCCGAGCTTGCTCATCACTACATCCTGAACACGCCGAACTTCGTTTCCTCGATGTCGGCGTTGAGCGCGGCCGACAGGCTGAGCGCCAGCACCTCGCGCGTTTTCGCCGGGTCGATGATGCCGTCGTCCCATAGCCGCGCCGAGGAGTAGAGCGGATGGCCCTCATGCTCGTATTTCATCAGGATCGGCTTTTTGAATTTCGCTTCCTCCTCAGTGCTCCATTCACCACCCTTGCGCTCGATGCCCTCGCGCTTGACCACCGCCAGCACGGTCGCCGCCTGTTCGCCGCCCATCACCGAAATGCGCGCATTCGGCCACATCCACAGGAACCGCGGCGAGTAGGCGCGTCCGCACATGCCGTAATTGCCGGCACCGAACGACCCGCCGATGATCATCGTCACCTTCGGCACCTTGGCGGTGGCAACCGCCATCACCAGCTTGGCGCCGTCCTTGGCGATGCCGCCGGCCTCGTATTTTCGCCCGACCATGAAGCCGGTGATGTTCTGCAGGAAGATCAGCGGGATCTTGCGCTGGCAGCACAGCTCGATGAAATGCGCGCCCTTCACAGCACTTTCGGAAAAAAGCACGCCATTGTTGGCGATGATGCCGACCGGCATGCCCTGAAGATGGGCAAAGCCGGTGACCAGCGTGGTGCCGTAATTCTGCTTGAACTCGTCGAACTCGGAGCCGTCGACGACGCGCGCGATCACCTCGCGCACATCATAGGGCTGGCGCAGATCCGTCGGCACGATGCCGTAGAGTTCATGCGCGTCATGAAGCGGCGGCATGGGTTTCTGTAAGGTCAGGCTTACAGTCTTGCGCCGGTTGAGATTTTTGACGATGCGCCGGCAGATGGCCAGCGCATGTTCGTCGTCCAGCGCATAGTGGTCGGCGACACCGGACAGCCTGGTGTGCACGTCGGCGCCGCCAAGCTCCTCGGCGCTGACATCTTCACCCGTAGCCGCCTTCACCAGAGGCGGGCCGCCGAGAAAAATGGTCGCCTGGTTGCGCACCATGATCGTCTCGTCCGACATTGCCGGCACATAGGCGCCGCCCGCAGTACATGAGCCCATGACGCAGGCGATCTGCGGAATGCCGGCCGCCGACATGTTGGCCTGGTTGTAGAAGATGCGGCCGAAATGCTCGCGATCGGGAAACACCTCGTCCTGATTAGGCAGGTTGGCGCCGCCGCTGTCGACCAGATAGACGCAAGGCAGATTGTTTTGCAGCGCGATCTCCTGTGCGCGCAAATGCTTCTTCACCGTGAGCGGATAATAGGTGCCGCCCTTCACCGTGGCGTCATTGACCACGACCATCACCTCGGTGCCTTCGACACGGCCGACGCCGGCGACGAGGCCGGCCGAGGAAATCTCCTCGCCATACATGGACCATGCCGCGAACTGGCCGATCTCGAGGAAAGGCGAGCCGGTGTCGAGCAACTGCGCCAGCCGCTCGCGCGGCAACAGCTTGCCGCGCGAAACATGACGCTCGCGCGCCTCCTCCGAGCCACCGCGCTCGACGGTTGCCGCCTTGTCCGCAATGTCGGCAACCAGCGCCCGCATGCGCTCGGCATTGGCGAGGTAGGTTTCGGAGGAGGGCGAGATCTGGGTCTGGAGTACGGCCATTTCGAGCTCTACATCTGGGCTAGGAGTTTGCCGTTGCGGCGTTCGAAAATTTTATCGGATAGCAGATTGAAGCCATCCTCGAACGTGACGTCGATCATCTGTCTGGCCGCGCTTTGGGCCTGCGGATTGCTCGCATCGAAGATGAACAATTGATCCCGGCGCGGCAGCGCAAATAAAACATCGCCGGGAAACTGTGCTTTGATCGACAGCCAGAACTCGTCGAGCAGCACAAGGCTCGTGGAGAGCATCGTATTGCCGTCGACGTAATAGAGATAAAATGTGCCAATCTGGCCGTCGGAGACAATTTTCGGCAGCCATTTCTTCACATTGCCTAGTGCGACATCGCGCAAATCCGAAAGCGCCCGGCCGGGGAAGTCCTTCGGAGCAACAGGTGAGACTGAATCGGGAAGGTCGGCCGTGTATACGACCGCAATTTCACCAACCAGCGGTTCGCACAATAAATCCAAACCCATCGATTTGAGGTGCTCGACATACTGCTGGGTCCGTATCACCGCGATCAGACTTTCTTCACTCGCCCTAGGTCGTATTTCGGCGAGGCCTCGGACAAGCCTGCGTATGGCCGCATCGGCGTCTTCGTCGGGGTATGAGTTCAAGTGCCCGAACACGTTTGTGACGTCTGCCGTCACTTCTGCGCCATCGAGTTTTGCACCGATTTTTGCAGGATCCGATGGGTCTGCGACAGCGCTATCGACACCCGGCTGCCGTTTGAATTCGGCAATTACGAGCTCTCTGAATTCCGCCATATTAGAAAAGCGACGCTTCTGAGCCTTCGCGCGCCCGAGAAAGGCAGCGATTGTGGAAAACAAGGCCATCGCAAATATCCCCCGCCTTGTGACTGGATGCCCCGATGACGTAACCATCTATCGCCCTACTTGTCTCTCGATACCCGCAAAACTACAGCCTGCCATCTTGGCAGGTACTAAACCCCTTCCGCCATGATCTCGCGCCCGATCAGCCAGCGGCGGATTTCGCTGGTCCCGGCGCCGATCTCGTAGAGCTTGGCGTCGCGCAACAGCCGGCCGGTCGGATACTCGTTGGTATAGCCGTTGCCGCCAAGCAGCTGGATGGCGTCGAGCGCCATCAGCGTCGCTTTTTCGGCGGCAAACAGCACGCAGCCAGCGGCATCCTTGCGTGTCGTCAGGCCGCGATCGCAGGCAGCCGCGACAGCATAAACGTAAGCGCGCGCGGCGTTCATCGTCGAATACATGTCGGCAAGTTTGCCCTGCACGAGCTGGAACTCGCCGATCGGCTGGCCGAACTGCTTGCGCTCATGCACATAGGGGATCGCCACGTCGAGACAGGCCGCCATGAGCCCGAGCGGTCCGCCGGCGAGCACGGTGCGCTCGTAGTCGAGGCCCGACATCAGGACCTCGACGCCGCGGCCCTCCTCATGCAGCACATTGTCATAGGGCACCTCGACATTGTCGAACACCAGTTCGCCGGTGTTGGAGCCGCGCATGCCGAGCTTGTCGAGCTTTGGCGATGCCGAGAAGCCGGCCATCGTCTTTTCGACGATGAAGGCGGTGATGCCGTGCGATTTCCGCTCCGGATCGGTCTTGGCGTAGACCACCAGCGTTTCGGCGTCGGGGCCGTTGGTGATCCACATTTTCGAGCCGTTGAGCACATAGCGGTCGTTGCGCTTTTCGGCGCGCAGTTTGAGCGAGACGACGTCGGAGCCGGCGCCCGATTCCGACATGGCCAGCGCACCTGCCCTTTCGCCCGAGCACAATGCCGGCAGGAATTTCTCCTTCTGCGCCGGCGTCGCCCAGCGGTTGATTTGGTTGACGCAGAGGTTCGAATGGGCGCCGTAGGAGAGACCAACCGAGGCCGAGGCGCGCGAAATCTCTTCCACCGCAATGACGTGGGCAAGATAGCCCATGCCGCTGCCGCCGAAATCGGGATCGGCGGTGATGCCGAGAAGGCCGAGCGCGCCGAGCTCTTTCCACAGATGCGTGGGGAATTGATTGCTGCGGTCGATCTCGGCAGCGATCGGCGCTATTTTCTCCTGGGCAAAGCGGCGCACCAGATCGCGCAGCGCCTCGATGTCCTCGTCATGCCCGAAGCTGAGTGTGTTCGTGTACATGCCGTTCCTCCCCGATTTCGATCTTCGCGCCAACCAGGCGCATTGTCATTGAAAGATATGTCGCCGTGACTTTAGCCATCGACAGCCGCTCGCCCGGCCGGAACCAGACGATGACGCCGGTCATCATCTGGATCAGGGCCATGGCAGTGAGCCCCGTGTCATCGACACTGAAGGCGCCGGCCTCCGCGCCGTCGCGCAGGATGGCGCGCAACTCCTTCTCATAGGCGGTGCGCATGCGCAGTATCTGCGTCAGCCGGTCATGCGACAGGCTGCGCAATTCCATGTTCGAGACATGGGTGGAGTGGCGGCGCTCGATGTGGAAAGCGATGTGGTTTTCGACATAGGCGGCAAGCCGCGTTGCCGGATCGGCAGCGTCGGGGCGTGCGGCGTCCCACGCTTCGATCAGCCCTTCCATATGTTCGCGCATCAGCGTGAACAGCAGGTCTTCCTTGGTCGGAAAATAGCGGTAGAGCGCGGCGGCCTGGACGCCGACCTCGGCGGCAAGCTGCCGCATCGACATTGCCTCGTAGCCGAAGCGGGCGATCAGGCTGACCGCAGCCTCCCGGACGGCCGCTTCAGTTTTTTCGCCGTCGGATCCCGTTGTGCGTGCCATGAACGTCTCCCGATACCTAGTAATAAAACGAACGTTCAATTAATTCAAGCGGCAATAAAGTGGTTCCGTCTAGACGATGATCCGAAAGTCGATGGGCGCGTCGAGGAGTTCGAATTCCTCGGTCTCCACCTTCGAAACCGAAGCTCCCCTTGGCTCTTGCCGGAGCTGTTCGATCATTGTGGAAACCGCAGCATCGGCACCGGCAATCCAGGCCGTCACGGTGCCGTCTCGTTCATTGCGTACCCAACCTACGAGGCCAAGCCCTGTCGCTTCGCCTCGCGCCCACATCCGGTAGCCGACGCCTTGCACCTTGCCATGCACACGCGCCTGCACTGCCCTTTGCCGGTTATCCATCGTTGCCTCCCATGCACAGAAACTGGCGCGAAATCGGACGAAAGCAACAGGCTTGAGTGTCGGATTGCTGCTGGATCGACGGAGTCGGGGTCGCGGCTGATTCTGTTTTGGCCTTGGCGGCCTCGGCAGGCTCTGTTGCGATGGCAATTGGCGGGGCTAGTTTCCCCGCGCAGCGGCGAGTGCGCCGGGCAGTTCCTCGGCAAAGATGTCGAGTTCATGATCGAGGCCGACGCTGACCCTTATGCAACGTTCGAGCCTTGGCGCCATCGGCTTGCGGATGAAAACGTCGCGCGACAAAAGGTTTTGCAGCACTTTCAGCGCGAAGGCGCCGTCCTGGCCGCAGTCGATGGTGACGAAATTGGTCGCCGATGGCAGCGGCTTCAGCCCGTTCGTCTCCGCAATCCCGGCTATACGTGTGCGGCCGGCAGCAACTCGCGCCACCACGCTGTGCAGCCAGTCCTGGTCGGCCAGCGCCTCGACGCCGGCGATCTGCGCCATGCGGCTGACGCCGTAATGGTTGCGGATCTTCTCGAAATCGCGGATCACCTCAGCCTCGGCCACCGCGTAGCCGCAGCGAATGCCGGCCAGCCCGTATGCCTTGGAGAAGGTGCGCATGCGGATGACGTTGGGCCGCGCGACATCGATCGGCGGCAGCGCCGAGGCCGGCCCCAATTCGCCATAGGCCTCGTCGAGCACCAGCATGGTGGTTTCCGGCAACGCTTCGACGAAGCGGGTGATATCTCCTGCTTCCCACCAGCTGCCCATCGGATTGTCCGGATTGGAGAGATAGACCAGCGGCGCCTTCTCCTTGATGACTGCCTTGAGCAGGCCGTCCAGGCTTTCCTTGTCGTTCTCGTAAGGCACCGTGACCAGCCGGCCGCCGACGCCGGCAATGTGGAAGTTGAAGGTCGGATAGGCGCCGAGCGAGGTGACCACTGCGTCGCCCGGCGCGACATACATGCGCGCCACCAGGCTGAGCAGCCCGTCTATGCCTTCGCCGACCACGACGTTTTCGGCGCCGACGCCGAGATGGCGGGCCGCAGCCTGCTTCAGATCGTAATTGTCGGGATCGCAATACATCCATTGGTCACGCGCGACGCGCTCCATACGGGCGATAACGCGCGGCGAAGGCCCGAAGCTGCTTTCATTGGCGCCGATGCGGGCGCGAAAAGCACGTCCGCGCTCGCGCTCCTGCGCTTCCGGTCCGACAAACGGCACCGTCGAGGGAAGCGCGCCGACAAGCGGCGTGAGGGCAGGGCGCTGGCGCATGGCAAAGGCTCACGAGAAGATGGGCCTTCTTGCTAGCGTGCCCGATAGGACGGCGCAAGTTCTGGCGCGGCTGGAAATAGTGGCCATGACGCCCGTGATGAAATCGGCGCGGGTGGCCACGCTCTACGGCCTGACCGCCGGTAGGCGGCAGCCTTTTGAAGGCCAGCACTGCAGCCAATGACTATGGCGACGGATGCTTCAAAAAGAAAAACCCGGCGGTTGCCCGCCGGGTTCGATTTTCAGCCAGGCTCTGCCGGTTAGAACGAGCGCTGGAAGCGGAGGAGACCGCCAATGCTGCTCTTCTTGTCGGCGTTGGTGAAGTTGGAGAAGTTGGCGTCGTCGAACTTGCCTGCGTTGAGGTAGTCGACTTCGGCCGTGACCGTGAAGCCGGGAACAACGTCGTAGGCGATGTTCGCAGCGACGCCGAGGTTCTTCCATTCGTCATACGAGACCTGAGCATTGAACGAGGTCTTCTCGTTGATGGTGTAGGTGCCACCACCCCAGAAAGCCCAGTTGCCGCCCCACTGCTTGTAGAAGCCGCGGCCGCCAGCGTCGATCGCATAGCTCGAGTCCGTCAAATTGTCGTCGGTGCCGTAGCCGCCCATGATGAAGAGCGACAGGTTCTGCATCGGGGTGATGTCCAAACGAACTTTGCCGGCGACTTCTTCGTAGTTGCTGTCATAAGCGACGACGCCGGTGATGGCGCCCCAGCCCTGCGTGTACTTCACGCCGCCGACGACATGCGGAACGTAGCTGTCGATGGTGCCAACGGTTCCGGAGCCTTCTTCGAGAGAGACCACGGCCGAGAAGCCGTTGCCCGCATCGAAGTAGTACTGGACGACGTTGGTATCGAAATCGCCGTAGGGAACGAGCGTATCCTGGAGGACGTTGCCGGCGTAGCCGATGAACGTGTCGAAGGCCGATTCGTCCTTACCGACGCGCAGGCCACCGAGCTGGATCCAGGCGAAGTTCAGCGAAACGTTCTTGTTGCCGGCAGGGTTGGAGTTGAACTCGTCTGCTTCGGTCGTCGGATCGTCTGCCGAGGGGTAGCCGTTGCGGTTGCCGAAGTTGAAGCGGGTCTCGGTGTAGGTCTTCAAGGTGCCGAGTTCGGTTTCCTGGCCGGTCCAGGTCTTCAGCGTGAAACGGGCGTTCTTGTAGAAGGTATCCTGCTCGTCGCCATCCTTATGGTCGAAGGACCTCGCACCATCGAACGAACCCACGTCGCCGGCACCGATGTCGTAACGGACATAGCCGCCGATGCGCAGGCAGGTTTCGGTGCCGGGAATGTAGAAGTAGCCGGCGCCGTAGACGTCGCAAATCTTGACGTATTCAGCCGGTTCCGGCTCGGCGACGACGACGGCGTCGGCGGCACGCGCACCGGAAACTGCGATCAGGGCCGCAGCGGAGCCGAGGAGAAGGCTCTTAATGTTCATTTTCTGACCTCCAGTCAGAATCGAACAAGACAG